>JAJRWN010000009.1 GCA_024276745.1 Bacteroidota bacterium | reverse complement strand
GTTGTTCGGTGGCCAGAATTATTACTACCCTGATTTCGGTATTGAAAGATCGGAATGCCCGTTATGGCTGTGCCGGTATTTGCAATGGGGGCGGTGGTGCTTCGGCTATGGTCATTGAGTTGGCTTCTTAATAAAAATATTGTGAATGATTGTTCGTTAGCTGTTCTATGAAATATATGTTGAAATTTCTGGTATCTGTATTTGTTTTATGCTTCTTGAAAACGGTTAATGCTCAGCCTGATGTGGCCGGTGCTAAACATATGTCTGCCTATGTCGATACCATCAATGCACTTGGCGATTCACTCATCCAAAGTGCTGATGTTAATATAAGAATTGCCTGTGGCTATGGTATGATAAAACGGCTTGTCAGAGCCTTGAAAACGGAAGGATCTTTTAAATATCCTTTCGATTCGCTCAAGCATATTAGTCTTGTTGAACCCGATGACCATTCATTTAGAATTTTTACCTGGCATATCGAAATGGATGCAGGTATATACCGGCAAATCGGAACTATTCAATTGCCGGATAAAAACGAATTAAAACTGATTCCTTTGATTGACGGTTCCCGCTATATCAAAAACCCTATGGATACGACTCTCAGCCCTGATTTATGGTATGGTGCCGTATATTATAATGTAATCCGGAAAAAATATAAAGGCATTAACCACTACTATTTATTTGGATTTGATGCCAATGATCCGTTCTCGAATAAAAAAGTTATTGATGTGCTTACTTTTTCAAATGGAAATAAAGAAAAAGTTCTCTTTGGTGCTCCGGTTTTTGTTACCGACAGTGTCAATAACCAACGATCAAATCGCTATATTATCGAATATTCCAAAAAAGCAGCAGCAGGATTAAATTATTATGATGAATATGGTAAAATTATTTTTGATCATTTAATTCCTCAAAATCCAATGTCGGAAAATGTAAAAAGTGAATATATTCCGGATGGTACTTACGAGGGTTTCCGCTACTACAAAGGTTCGTGGTATTGGATCGAAAAAGTATTTCATCAGGCCATCAATGAGAACGACAATCCTCCTGTTCCCAAGCCGGTAGATTTTGATAAAGAATATCCCGGCAAATAGGTTTGAATTTAGGTTTTTCTCTTTTTCTTTTTGGCTGCCGGAAACAAAACATTATTAAGTATAAGCCGGTAGCCGGGTGAGTTGGGATGCAAATCTAATTCTGTTGGTGGATCGCCTACCATGTGTCGATAATCTTCCGGGTCGTGGCCTCCGTAAAAGGTCCACATTCCCTGTCCGAATTCTCCATGAATATATCGTGCTTCACCCAGTGATTTTGATTCACCCATTACCAATACATTGGGTTTGATATACTGATTGCGGAAAGCGGTGGTTTGTCCAAAAAATCCTTTGATAATCCGTTCATGATCTTGTGTCAGCATGGTGGGAACCGGATCCCATTTGGCCGAAAATTCAAATAAAGTGAAAAAATCTGTCGATGGATTGGCATGCCGGGTATTGGTAGCATCAATGCTTGAATATTCGTATTCGTAAGGATTTTTACTGATTTGAAAATTTTGAAAAGCAAAGCAATTATCAAAATTTAATTTCTCCTGTGCATCCGGGTCCATGGGGTCGCCATCGTAAACGGCTGCACAAATATCCACCCCATCGGCAGCAAGGGCAATATCATAAGTATCGGTAGCCGAGCACATGGCAAACAAATATCCTCCACCGGCCACAAAATCTCTGATGTGTTTGGCTACGGCCAGTTTTAACTGCGATACTTTGCTGAAACCGTACTTGCTTGCAATATTTTCGGCTTCCTTCACCTGGTCTTGATACCAACGAGTATTATGAAACGAATAATAAAATTTACCGAATTGCCCGGTAAAATCTTCGTGATGCAAATGCAGCCAGTCGTACTCGGGCAATTTGCCTTCCATGACTTCATCATCATAAACTACATCGTAAGGAATTTCGGCATAGGTCAGTACCAGGGTTACCGCATCGTCCCAAGGTTGTTTGGTTTTGGGTGAATACACAGCAATTTTGGGTACTTTTTCCAGTTTTACCATATCTTCATTGGCTTCCGGATTGGCAATATCGCTAAGTATTTTGTTGTGCTGTGCGTTAGCCAGTATCTCGTAGCTTACCCCTCTGATTAAACATTCTTTTTCTATCAAATCGGCATAAGGAATGACAAAACTTCCACCCCGGTAATTTAGCAACCATTCGGCTTTTACACCCTGTTCAAGTACCCAATAGGTGATACCGTAGGCTTTTAAATGATTGTTTTGTGCATCATCCATCGGCAACAATATCCAGGCAGCTTTTAAAGGTAAGATTGTCGATAACAACAGAATAAAAAATACAGTTTTTCTCATCATTGCAAATAACGTAAAATTTATACTTTCATTTTACGTTTATCGTTCTATTCTTTTGAATAAAAAAAATATATTATCTTTATCTTTAGAATCCATTGTGGTTTTTAACACTGTAAATATAATATTATGAAAAAATTAATGATTATTTTATTGCTGCTGCTTCCCAGTTTGCTTTTAAAGGCCCAACAAACAAAAGTCACTTTAAGTGTAGATCAAGTGCAGGCCATTACCGATATTCATCAGTTGCTGCCCGGTTTCATGCAATATTACAATATTGTTGAGTTTGAGATAACCAGCAAAAAGGTAAACTCCAACAATTTGTTATTAAGGCATAATACAGGTAGCTCCTTTGAGCCCGATTTACTGCAAATGATTATGAATGCCGGAACTGAAGATCTTTTCTGGTTTGATAATATTGTATGGAATTACAATGGAAAAGTACAACGCAGCAGCCTGTCGCTTAAAATTACGGAAGACCGTTAAGTAAATAATAGTTTTACTTTCCTTTCCGGAACAGCTTATTTCATGTGTTTGATCAGGGCAGTGCCGTATTCCGAACATTTCAGAAGTTTGGCACCATCCATCAGTCGATGAAAATCGTAAGTCACTTCTTTATCGCTGATGGTTGCTTCAATAGCATTAACAATCATATCAGCGGCTTCTTGCCAACCCATATATTCCAGCATCATCACTCCGGAAAGAATCAATGAACTCGGATTCACCTTATCCATTCCTTTGTATTTCGGAGCCGTTCCATGGGTAGCTTCAAAAATAGATACTCCTGTTTCGTAATTGATATTGGCACCCGGAGCTATTCCAATACCTCCTACAGATGCAGCCAGTGCATCGGAGATATAATCGCCATTCAGGTTTAAAGTAGCAATTACATCGTATTCGGCCGGACGAAGTAAAATTTGCTGCAGAAAGGCATCGGCAATGACATCTTTAATCAATAATTTACCACTGTTTAAAGCTGCTTTCTGAGCTTTATCGGCTGCCTCCGCACCATCGTTTTCTTTAATCCGGTCGTATTGCATCCAGGTAAAAACACGATCACCAAATTCACGTTCTGCCAAAGCATATCCCCAAAGCTTAAATTGTCCTTCGGTAAATTTCATGATATTGCCTTTGTGAACAATCGTCACAGATTTTTTCCCATTCTTTAAAGCATAATTAACCGCTGAACGCATCAACCTTTCAGTGCCTTCTTTTGATACCGGTTTCACACCTATGGAAGATGATTCGGGAAAACGGATTTTATTGACACCCATGTCATGAATTAAAAATTTTTTGACTTTTTCATTTTCATCCGTACCTTGCAACCATTCGATACCGGCATATATATCCTCGGTATTTTCGCGGAATATAATCATGTCAACCAATTCAGGATGTTTCACCGGTGAAGGTACGCCATTGAAATACCGAACAGGCCTAACGCATGCGTATAAGTCAAGTTTTTGGCGAAGGGCTACATTTAATGAACGGATACCTCCACCAATGGGTGTGGTTAATGGTCCTTTAATAGAAACTAAATAATCATTGATGTTATCTAGTGTAGCTGCCGGTAGCCATTCACCGGTTTTCTGAAAAGCTTTATCACCCGAGTACACTTCTTTCCAAAATATTTTTTTACTGCCTTTATATGATTTTTCGATTGCAGCGTCAAAAACACGTACTGCTGCTGCCCAAATATCCGGACCAATACCATCGCCTTCTATAAAAGGAATAATAGGATAATCCGGTACATTAAGTTTTCCATTTTGAATCGTGATTTTCTGACCTTCCATATATATTTTTTTTACTGTTTTAAATGGTGGCGCAAAGTTAATCTAATTCAATTGGTATTTTACAAAAAATCATGGTTTTTGCTTATTATTAATTCATATTGATATTGTTTAAACAAATATTTTCAGCAAAGGTGCCATTATATTAACTTCGCCATGAATGGACATGAATCCACATCTTGATGCCGAGGGGCAAAATCTGAGTCCGCAGGAACGCAAATTTGAACAGGTTTTGCGACCTAAAGCCTTTGCGGAATTCCGTGGGCAGCCCAAAATGATTGAAAATCTGAAAGTTTTTATTCAGGCTGCCAAACAGCGAGGCGAAGCCATGGATCATGTATTGCTGCATGGTCCGCCCGGATTGGGAAAAACTACTTTAGCTCATGTGATTGCCAACGAGTTGGAGGTTAATATTCGCATGACTTCGGGGCCGGTGCTTGAAAAACCGGCCGATCTTGCCGGTTTGCTGACCAATCTGGAAGAAAAAGATGTGTTGTTTATTGATGAAATACATCGTTTGAGCACGGTGGTTGAAGAATATTTGTATGCCGCAATGGAAGATTTCAGGATTGATATTATGCTAGATACCGGTCCAAGTGCCCGTTCTATCCAAATTCAACTGAATCCTTTCACGATGGTTGGGGCTACAACCCGTTCGGGTTTATTATCATCGCCTTTGCGCTCCCGCTTTGGCATCACGTTCCGTTTCGATTATTACGATGTGGAAACCCTGAGTGGTATCATCAAGCGTTCTGCCGGTATTTTGAATACCAAAATTACCACTACCGGAGCCGGTGAAATTGCGCGTAGAAGCAGGGGAACACCAAGAATTGCCAATGCTTTATTACGCAGAACCCGCGATTTTGCTCAGGTGAAAGGAGATGGTGTGATTGACCGTGAAATTGCCCGTTACGGACTTGAGGCTTTGCATGTCGATGCCCATGGACTTGATGAAATGGATAACCGGATTCTATCTGTGATTATCGATAAATTTAATGGAGGTCCGGTAGGTCTTAGCACCATTGCCACGGCAGCAGGTGAAGAACCTGGTACGATTGAAGAAGTTTACGAACCTTTTCTTATTATGGAAGGCTATCTGAAGCGTACACCCCGTGGCCGCGAAGCTACCCCCAAAGCCTTTGAACATCTTGGAAAATCCATACCCGGAAAAGATCAATTACTGTTTTGAAGCATGCTTCCGTTTCCACATCAAAACCGGTATTTAAGTACTAATTGATAAGTTAATGGATTCTTGGTTGAGCCTTTAATCCATGGGCTTACAACTCATTTGCGATAGCTATAAAATAATATGCTAAACAATATCCGGGTGCATCAAGCTATCATCGTTGTTTTATTCTTCCGGATTATAGCCTAATGTACTGAAGAGGTATTCCTTAGTGTGGTTTTGTTTTATTCTGCTGATTAGGAGATGGTCTTCTTTATCACGATCAATTATGAGCAAAGCAGGTGATGGTATTAAACAATGTTTAATGCCGCCATAGCCACTTACCGCATCCTGGTAGGCACCGGTATAAAAAAAGCCGAGGTATAAGGCGTCTTCTTCAAAATCGTTTATGGCAGGAAGTATCACTTTCCGGTTTTTACCTCCGGTTTTATACACATCGCTTGCATCGCAGCTCAAACCGCCAATATGAACAGCCCGGCCGGCCTGATTCCATCGGTTAAGGGGCAGCACAGTGAAAGTTTTATCCAGCCAATAAGCATCGGGTATGCCGGTCATCAGACTATTGTCGAGAATATACCAAAGATGCTCTTTTCCTTGATTTTTTTGTTCAATCACTTTATAAAGTACTGCACCACTTTCGGCAACGGTAAATTGCCCGAATTCGGTAAAAATATCCGGTGCGGGCACATTTTCACGTTCGCATTTTATTTTTATTTTAATCACTATTTCATTAATCAATGCCTCTATTTCATCATCCCTTTGGTTTGTTTCTGCCAAACCTCCTCCAAGATTAAAGGCTGTGAGTCCGGCACACCGGGTTTTGATTTTTGTAAATAAATCCAATGCTTTTTCAAATTCCTTCCAATAATGTGCACTATTTTCCATACCGGAATCAACGAAAAAATGAAACATCTTTAATTCAAATTGTGCGTTTTCTTCAATAGCATTCTGATAAAAACTGAAGATTTCATCGGGAGCAATGCCCATCCGCGATATCAAACTGTTTGATCCGGAACTTAAGTTGGTAGCCATCCTGATACCGATTTTAATAGGCTCTTTGCTGCAGGCACTTAATTGCTTAAGTTCATTTTTATGATCCAATATGCTAACCGTATTTTGGAATCCGGCTTTTCTCAGACTTTGCATTTTGCTTAAATAGGCATTCGTTTTATAACCGTTATGAAGAATAAAGCGATATGTATCGATCTGTTTTCTGTTGTGTAAATTCAGTATTAAATCAATATCTGCGGCAGATGATGTTTCAAGATGTGCTCCATGTTTCAGGGTTTCTTGCACTACCGGAGCATAATGATTGCATTTTGTACAATAACAATAATGATAAATTCCCGGATAATGTTGTAGGTCGATTGCACTTTGAAAAAAACTTCTGGCTTTTTCAATTTGCGATCCTATTTTGGGTAAATAAATCAAGCGTAAGGGGCTGCCATACCAGTCAATTAAATGCTTCAGATCAATACCATGAAAATGCAAATGCTTGTTTTCCAGCTTAAAAGTGCCCTTGCTGAGTTTGTTGTGTTTATTCGCATATTTGAAATAAGTATCCATTATTGAGCCGGGTGATTGAAGTTTTCGCTATGCATCATGATGGTCGATTAAAAATAATACACCAATCGAATACTAATATTATTATTATAGACTGCATTTTTCCTAAACCTGCTCAATGACCAATGCGCAATGGGCAAAAGTGAATAGCCAATCCGTGCATTGGCACCCCAATGTTTTTTTATTCTGAAAGTAAATTCAGCCAGACCCTGAACATCATTTCTTCCCAGCAAACTATCAAGGGCTGTCACCGGACTTCCATTTTTCCATTGTGAAAGTCCTACTAATGAAGAATAAGAAAATCCCAGCCCGAAAATAGCTCCGTTCTTATCGTGATAACGAAACAATAACGGAATTTCGGCATAGTTAACAGTTAGTTTTACCGATTGACCGGGAGGCATTTGTGAAATCTTGCTCCGGCTTCCTTTCTGTGAAAAAAGCAATTCCATACCCAAACCAAATCTATCATTTATCCTTGCATCCACACCTAATCCTGCATTTATCCCCAATTTATTATATCCGACCAGATTATCACCGTCAATTTGCGACATATTGATACCGGCCAATACAGAAGCACTGAAACGTTGAGCCCTTAAAGCAGATTGGGTGAAAAACAAGATTATGATTAAAATATACTTCATCGCCTCAAAGTTGATAATTTTATGGCGAATGCTCAGGACATCCTTGTAAATTTATCGCTTCATGTTGTTCAAATACACAAAAAAGACATTAAATAAGCTGGAACAGCTTGTAAAACACATGGGCTATTATCTACGCTATGAACGGGGTAGCTTCAAACCGGGCTATTGTATTTTGCAGGAAAAGAAAGTAGTTGTGGTAAACAAATTTTACAGCCTTGAATCGCGGATCAATAGTTTGCTTGATTTAATACCTGATTTGGATCGGGATCATTTTGAACCGGACGATCAGGAGATGGTCTTGCTCAAGCAAATTATAGCAAAAAAATCTTAAACATGATTTTTACTTTTCTCGGTACAGGTACTTCGGGCGGTATTCCGGTAGTCGGTTGTCATTGCGAGGTTTGTTGTTCAACAGACCGCCACGATAAACGATTAAGAACTTCCTTGATGATTCGTTCCGATACAACATGTGTGATAATCGATTCGGGTCCTGATTTCAGATATCAAATGCTACGCGAAAAGGTAGATCATGTCGATGCTATTGTTTATACTCACGAACATCGCGACCATATTGCCGGCCTTGATGATATCCGTTCTTTGAATTGGATACAGAAAACACCAATACCCCTTTATGCAACTGTACAAGTACAAACAGCCATAAAAACATCTTTCCCATACATTTTTTCGAAAACCACTTATCCGGGATTACCAAAAATTCAATTTTATACCATTAAAAACAATGAGTCTTTTACCATTGGAGATATTCCTTTTCAACCCATACAACTGATGCATCATAAACTTCCTGTTTTAGGTTTCAGAATAGGCGATTTTACGTATATCACCGATGCCAATTATATCTCAGCGGAGGAAAAGGAAAAAATAAAAAATAGCCGTGTTTTGGTTTTAAATGCACTGCGAAGAAAGCCTCATCTTTCGCATTTTACATTGGAAGAAGCACTCGAAATGATTGAAGAATTAAATCCTGACCTGGCCTATCTCACTCACTTAAGTCATCAATTGGAAGTGCATAAAGAAGTCGAAAAAGAACTGCCTTCAGGGGTACATCTTGCATTTGATGGCTTAATTGTGACAATCTAAAAGCATAGGAACAGATGTAGATTGATTATCTTTATCGGTCAATAAAAGTCTTACACTAATGAAAAAAGTACTTATTTCCTGCTTCATGGCCTTGCTTTTTATTCAAGCTTATGCAGCAGATTTATTTAGCGGTGACGAAGGAAATGTCACATATGTGAATGCCCAAACAGCGCGTTTACATCCATTTGCTCAATATAGCTTAAGAAATCAAAACAACTGGCTTCAGTTTATCAATCAATATGGCAATTGGTCGGCTACTTTCGATGAATTCAGCAAATTGCCGCATCGAGCTTTTGGCGCACCGGTTGCACTCAACAGCAATAATGCCAGAGATGCAGCTCTTGAGTTTTTGAGTATCAATATGGGAGCTTTTCAACTGCCGCTTGATGAATTGCAAAATGAGAAAATGAACACTTCAAACACCTTGAAGTATGTTAATTTTAGTCAGGTACATCAAGGCTTGAAGATACTTTTCAGCAATGCGCAAGTAGTACTTGATAATCGATTCGAAGCCATTTCTTTCCGGTTAAATGTATACCGGAATGTGGAACTGAATATGCAAGCAGATATCGATGCACATACAGCCGGTTTGATGGCTGCTTCCAATCTACCTTATCCTGTTGTTTCGATAAAGACAGCCTCTGAACTGGCCATTTTACCGGTTCCGGTTTTGGATAAAGGATATATCTATCATCTTGTTTATCCGGTTTGGCTTCAATCCGCCAATCCCGATGGTGTGCCCGGCAAATACTATACCCTGGTAGATGCTCATACCGGACAGGTATTATACCGTCAAAACACCATTCATACTTTCAGCCCTCCGGTGCCTGTATCGGCCGAAATTGAAGGAACTGTAGTGAATAATCCTTTACAAAGTGGAAGTTTAACGCGTTTACCCTATATAAAAATGACCGTAAACGGTGGAAATTATTATGCAGATGCTTCCGGTCATGTAGCACAAAATTTCAATGTACCGGTAGCTGCTACCTTTTCGCTGGAAGGAAGATGGAGCAAAGCTATGCTTGATCCGGCTACTTATTCAGCAAGCTTTACCGATAGTTTGCAGGCAGGAAGTAATTTAGAAATTTTTGATTCCTATGCCGACACTTCGGCTATCTCGGCCTATTTTCATGTAAGTACTGTTCATGATTACATGAAAACTTTATTGCAATCCGGTTTTACGGCTATGGATACACCCATCAATACGATTGTAGGTATTACATCAGGATCATGCAATGCGTTTTATAATGGCGATGTAAATTTCTTTGCGGCCGGGAGTGGCTGTCCTTCTACGGCCTTGTTTGATGATATTGTATATCACGAATACGGTCATGGCATAAGCGATTTATACTACGATTATTTAGGAGGAAATTTTGCTAATGGTGCATTAGGCGAAGGCTATTCTGATATTTGGGGTTTTATGATTACCAAAAACCCTATACTCGGACAAGGTTTTTCGGGCAACTCATCTACTTATGTAAGACGCTATGATCAGGCTCCGGCTGTCTATCCTCAGGATTTGGTCGGTGAAGTTCATGCCGATGGCGAAATCATTGCCGGTGCATGGTGGGATCTGTATGTAAATCTTGGTCATGATATGCCTGTTATGTCGTCACTTTTTGCCGGAACCCTGTTGGCTACCGATATGCAACCCGGTGGCATGGAAGGTTTACTTTACCGGGATGTGCTTATTAGTTGCTTGCTGGCTGATGATAATGATGCAGATTTAACCAACGGAACACCAAATGATACAGCTATTATTCAGGCTTTTGCACGTCATGGCATTACTCTGATTACCAATTCTACCCTGATTCATCAGGAATTACTTGTGGAGCCTGAGAATACTCCAATTTCAATAGATGTTACCCTGATTGTAGATCTTCCGGTTTATCTCGGAAATGCCGATTTGCACTATCGCGTACACCGGGATAGTCAATGGGTGACTACTCCATTGGTGCACAATTCCGGCACCCAATATTCGGCCACTATACCGGCACAAGCCAAAGGAACCATTGTTGATTATTATTTTACGGTAAGCGATATATTTGGAAATGCTGCAGTTGTCGAACCTTTTTTAGCCAATGACGCTGACCCGAACATTCCCTTTCAGGTATTGGTTGGGTTTGACCTTAAAGAAAAGGAAGATTATGATAATACTTTCGGAAACTGGATTGTTGATCCAGATGGAACAGACGATGCTTCAACAGGTCAGTGGGATATCAATTCACCCACACCAAGCTATTCAGATCTATTTATGCAGAATATTGTTCAAACCGGCACCGATCATACTACAGAAGGAGCGAATTTGAATATTTGTGCCGTTACCGGCAACACGGCTTTAGGGGCTTCCATGGGCGTCAATGACGTAGATGACGGGCACACTACTTTACAATCGCCTGTATTTGATTTAACTAATTATACAATCCCCGCTTTCTCATATTGGCGATGGTATATCAATGATCCGGCCGGTGGAGCTAATCCGGGCAACGATACCTGGAAAGTGTTTATCTCTAATGATGGCTCAAGCTGGGTAAAAGTAGAACGTACCGACCGCTCTGATTTACGCTGGCGTAAACATGCTTTCAGGGTTGCCGATTACGTGACACCAACGACTACGGTAAGCCTGCGTTTTGTAGCTTCCGACAGTTTAATCACCGGTCTGCCTTTTGATGGTGGTAGTATTGTAGAAGCAGGTGTTGATGATCTTTATTTGTATGATGAAGCAGCTGATATAAATATTGGTATTGATCAAGCTGAAATTAGACTACAGATTTATCCGAATCCTGCAAAAGATTACTTGATGATCAATTTGAACGGATTAGAATCAGGCCATACGACTTTAAGTATTCTTGATGATTTGGGACGCAATGTATATGAAACAAATGATATTAGCAATGGGTTTACCGGAATCTCTTTACATGATTTTGCTTCCGGGCATTATTGGTTGCGCTTTGTAGCCGGTAAAAATATACTGAATAAAGCATTTGTTATTCAATAAATCTCGAAGTGTTCAATCAGTCAGGCAATAATTTAATATATTCGTTGCTTTGTTAGCTATGAACGATTGAATAAAGTTTTATGAAGCGAATCCTATTATTTGCCGTGAGTTTATTTGGACTTTTTCAAAGTAGTGCGTTTGCACAAGAGACACTCACCGTTGACGAACGTATTAATAATTTTATAAGTCCGGCAACGGATTTGATTTCAAAAATTATTTTTTTTCAAATACCAATTACATCGGAAGTAAGTGTTCCTTTTGTATTGATTTGGTTAATACTGGGTGCTGTATTTTTTACTTTCTATTTCAATTTTGTCAATCTTCGAAAATTTAAATTATCCATTGACATTGTTCGTGGAAAATATTCTGATCCTACAGCCGAAGGAGAAGTATCGCATTTTCAAGCCTTAACGGCAGCATTAAGTGCCACAGTGGGTCTTGGTAATATTGCCGGAGTGGCCATTGCAATCGGTATTGGAGGTCCCGGTGCAACCCTATGGATGATTCTTGCCGGATTATTGGGCATGTCATCAAAATTTACCGAATGTACTTTAGGCGTAAAATATCGCAGAGTTGATGCTGACGGTGTGGTGATGGGTGGTCCGATGTATTATTTGAGCAGGGGATTGAAAGACCGGGGATTTGGTAATTTCGGTAAAGTACTTGCCGTGTTTTTCTCTATCATGGCCATAGGCGGTTCTTTTGGTGGTGGCAATATGTTTCAGGTAAATCAGGCCTATAAACAATTTGCACACATTCCTGTGGTAGGAGAAGGTACTCAAGGTTGGGTGTTTGGAATTATTATGGCTGTGCTGGTAGCAATGGTAATCATTGGCGGTATAAAAAGTATCGCCCGCGTTACCGAAAAAATTGTACCTTTTATGGTTGTAGTTTATGTTATTGCTGCTCTGGTCGTAATGGGGGTAAACTATCATGCCATCCCTCATGCATTCCGATCTATATTTGACGGTGCTTTCACCTCCAAAGCGATGTACGGGGGAATCGTTGGAACCCTTATACAAGGTTTTAAACGGGCGGCTTTTTCTAATGAGGCCGGCATCGGTTCGGCATCCATCGCGCACTCGGCTGTAAAAACCGATTATCCTGCCAGCGAAGGCTTGGTTTCATTGCTCGAACCTTTTATCGATACCGTTGTGGTTTGTACTATGACCGCTTTGGTTATTATTATCACCGGACAGCATGAAGCTGCTGCCGCTGTCAGTGGTACGGAAGGTGGTGTATTGGTTACTTCAGCTGCATTCGAAACCGTGATAAGCTGGTTTCCCTATGTTTTGGCTTTAGCCGTGATGTTGTTTGCATTTTCTACTATGATTTCCTGGTCTTATTATGGCCAGCAAGCATGGTATTATTTATTCGGTAAAACAAAACTCTCCGGTTATACCTATAAAATTCTATTCTGTGTTTTCGTGGTTATTGGGGCTGCTATGACACTCGGAAAAGTAACCGATTTTTCCGATGCTATGATTTTTGCTATGTGTTTCCCTAATATTTTTGGTCTGTATTTCCTGATGCCGGAAGTAAAAAAGGAGCTCAATCGCTACGTGGGATTGATCAAGTCTGGCGAAATTGCACGACACTAAACCGAAAGATTACGATTGTTTGCTCCCGTTGATTGAAAAAATCAGGGATGAAACAATATCTGAAACACTATTTTACCTTTTCGGCTTCTGAGAAAAGAGGTTTGATTATCTTATGCCTGCTTATTGTTGTATTATCTGTCTTACCCATTATTTATCCTGCCGGACAAGCGACAGGTCAATATCAATTTCTGATACCTCCCGGAGTCGATTCCATCGAGCATAAACTCCAAGCCCGAATGCATGATAGTTTAAAAGGGGCGTCAAACTATTTTCCCTTTAATCCCAATACGGTTACAGCTGCAGACTTGTTAAAACTTGGTTTGGATAATAAAGAAGTTGAAGCGCTTATAAATTATAGGAATAAAGGAGGTTACTTTTATCATAAAGTAGATTTTCTTAAACTCTATCTTATCAGTAAAGAAGAATACCTGGCCTTGTATCCTTACATACAACTTGATAAAGCATCATCATGGAAAGCGTACAACAAAACAGAAAATCGTATCAAACCGGTCGAAATCAATTCGGCAAGAGTTGAAGATTGGCAAAATCTTCCCGGCATTGGAGCCGTTTATGCCGGCCGGATAGTCCGTTACCGGCAAGCATCTGGATTTTTTAAATCAAAAAATGATTTGAAAAAAGTATATGGTATCGACACTACATTATTCCAAAGAATAAAGCCATATTTAGCAATCGACAGTATTTTGCTCGATTCGTTTATGCAAGAGCAAAATCCAAAGGCAGAATCAATCACCGGAAATATCAAAATTGATTTGAATCATGCCGATACTACTCTGTTAAAGTCTTTGCCGGGAATAGGATCTTATTTTTCCACTAAAATCATTGAATACAGGAATCATTTGGGAGGATACGTCAAAGTGGAACAATTGCTTGAAATTTCATTTTTTAAAATGAAACAATTGGAATCAATCAGAGCTAAAATTTATATCGATACCCATGAAATAAAAAAAGTAAGCCTCAATCAAAGCCGTTTTGAGATCCTGGAACAGCATCCGTATATCGGCAGAGCACTGGCCGAATACATTGTAAACCGGAGAAACCGGGTAGCTTTTAAATCAATTGAAGAGATTAAAACCAGCTTCTTGGTTGATGATGAATTATATCGTAAACTTACACCCTATTTATCATTATAACATTTGAAAACCAGAGAAGAAGGTGTTTGGCAAGTCCATATTTGTATCCTGATAAAAGACAATGTATTTAGATTACCTTAACTTTTACACACGTTTTTTTAAAAAGTAGTCTGCTTATAGCGAACAGATATGTTTTATAGCGAGTTATACCCATTGATAATAATAAATTAAAGCAAAAAGATACAGAAATAAGAGCATTATGAATTTTGCGTATAGTGAAAATCAACAAATGATTGCCCAAATGGTAAAAGACTTTGGAAGGAAACACATTCAGCCCCACATGATGGAATGGGATGAAAACCAGATATTTCCTATAGGACTTTTCGAAAAAATGGGTGAATTAGGATTGATGGGTATATTGGTACCGCAAGAATATGGCGGTGCAGGTCTTAGCTATCCCGAATATGTAACGGCACTTACCGAAATTTCAAGTATTGACGGATCAATAGGTTTATCTATGGCTGCTCATAATTCACTATGTACAAACCATATACTTACTTTTGGCAACGAGCATCAGAAACAAAAATATTTACCCGGATTAGCTTCGGGCAAACAGATTGGAGCTTGGGCATTGACTGAACCCAATACCGGTTCAGATGCCATGCGCATGAAAACCACCGCCATCAAAGAAGGGAATAACTGGATATTGAATGGCAATAAACAATGGATAACCCATGGGAAATCTGCCAATATCATGGTTGTTCTTGTGCGTACTGGTGATTTGCTCGATTCCAAAGGCATAACGGCCTTTATCGTAGAACGGGGAAACCCCGGATTGAAAGCCGGGAAAAAGGAAAATAAATTGGGTATGCGAGCCTCCGAAACTACAGAAGTAATTTTTGAAGATTGCAAGGTTTCCGATGAAAATATATTGGGTGAAGTTGGTGAAGGATTTATTCAGGCTATGAAAATACTTGATGGTGGAAGAATTTCTATCGCTTCATTAGGATTAGGAATTGCCAAAGGTGCCTACCAGGCAGCACTTAAATATGCCAAAGAACGCGAACAATTCGGCAAACCGATATCAAAATTTCAAGGTATTGCTTTTAAACTGGCCGACATGGCTACAAAAATCCAGGCCGGTGAATTGCTCACTTATTTGGCGGCCGATTTAAAACAAAAGGGTTTGAACTGTACAAGGCAATCGGCAGAAGCCAAATATTTTACTTCTGAAGCAGCCGTTGAAATATCAACTGATGCCGTTCAAATATTTGGAGGTTACGGATATACCAAAGATTATCCGGCCGAAAAATATTACAGGGATTCAAAACTATGCACAATAGGAGAAGGAACCTCAGAAATACAAAAGATTGTAATTGCAAGAGAAATTCTTCAATGATTTTTGAAAATCCGGGAAAAGCATTAAATTTGCACTTCCAAAAAAAATTAAACCGCATGCTGATAATTGATGTAAAAGAAAGCGATTCACTCGAAAGAGCACTGAAAAAATATAAAAAGAAATTTGAAAAAGCCGGTGTTTTACGTGAATTAAGAAGTCGCCAAGTATTTACCAAACCTTCTATGCTGAACAGGAATAAAATCCTGAAAGCCCGCTATCGTCAAAAATGCAGAATTTAGAGAATTAATCTCCTTTTCTCCCCGTTAATTTATTATATTTAGGCTATCATCACTTCATAACACGCAAGGGGAGTATATCATGAACAGGGACTCATTTATTAAGTACCTGCAATTTGAAAAACGGTATTCACCACATACTATTGCTGCATACCGGTCTGATTTAGATCAGTTTTTTGATTACCTGAAAAAACAAAATCTAATAATCAAATCACCGGCTTCCATAACCCATTTTCAAATCAGAAACTGGATTGTTGCATTATTACAGGGAGAAGTAAATCAAAAATCAAAAAAAGCAACAAAAAATACAGCATAAAAGCTAACAACACGAAGCGTCAACCGTAAACTATCCAGTTTGAAAACATATTTCAAATTTTTAGTTAAACGAGGAATAATTGATAAAAACCCAATGCAGAAAATAGCTGCACCAAAGAGTGAAAAAAAACTACCTCAATTTCTTTCAAAGCAACAAATGCAAAGTATATTTCAGGAAATTGAACAAGTAGATGGGTATGCCGGTATACTGGCACAAACAGTCATTCAACTATTATATGCAACAGGAATCAGG
This sequence comes from Bacteroidota bacterium, assembly GCA_024276745.1. Taxonomy (GTDB): domain Bacteria; phylum Bacteroidota; class Bacteroidia; order Chitinophagales; family S012-47; genus JAJRWN01. Next base: position 22,731 of record JAJRWN010000009.1, on the reverse strand, counting down.
CGCGCTGAATTAATTGGATTGACCGATAAGCAAGTCAATTTGAAAGAACTATACATCAGGGTAATAGGCAAAGGCAATAAGGAAAGGATCATACCAATAGCTCCAGGATTGGCAGATACACTATACATATATATAGCCGCAAGAAAAAAATATATAGGAAGCAACACCAGCGACCGGTTTTTGCAAAGCATCAAAGGGAAAGCATTATATCCGGTATTGGTCTATCGAATAGTAAATCAATATGTAGGCAAGGTAAGCACGATGAAACACAAAAGCCCTCACTTGTTGCGGCATACCTTTGCAACTCTTTTGCTGAATAATGGAGCCGAGCTTAACGCCATAAAAGAATTGCTGGGACATAGCAATCTGCAATCCACACAGATTTACACGCATGCCAGTATTAAAAAATTAAAAGAAATATATAAACAAGCCCATCCGAGGGCATAATTTTATAATCAAGAAAAAATCAGAATATATGAATATCAACATCCAGTCCATTCAATTCAAAACAGATTCGAAGCTTACCGACTTAATCAATAAGAAAGTAGGTAAACTCAATCACTATTACGATCGAATCATTGATGCTGAAGTATTTTTATCTTTTGAAAATCAGAATACCCATATCAAAGATAAAAGTGTTCAGATTAAATTAAATATACCCGGTAAATCCTTGATAGTTAAGGAAACAAGCAAAAAATTTGAAGAAGCCCTGGACCAAGCTCTGGCTAGTTTAAAAAAGCAAATTGGCCGTTATAAAGAAAAAATTAGAAATTAGCCAAATTGTATTAGAAAAGACGAAAAATTATTTCTAAATTTGCAACCCGATTTTGGGCAGCATATAGTGTCTTTGATATATTAAGAGGTTTAGGCCAGTGTAGCTCAGTTGGTCAGAGCAGCTGATTTGTAATCAGCGGGTCGGGGGTTCGAATCCCTCCACTGGCTCGTTGTAATTGCAAATTAATTGCAATAATCAGGGGAGATACCGAAGCGGTCAAACGGGGCAGACTGTAAATCTGTTGGCTACGCCTTCGGAGGTTCGAATCCTCCTCTCCCCACAAAATTGGAATATTGTTCATTGATGAAATGCGGGAGTAGCTCAGTTGGTAGAGCGACAGCCTTCCAAGCTGTAGGTCGCGGGTTCGAGCCTCGTCTCCCGCTCTACGAATAAAGCCGATGTAGCTCAGTTGGTAGAGCGCGTCCTTGGTAAGGACGAGGTCAGGGGTTCAAATCCCCTCATTGGCTCTGGTCAGATTATTTAATGATAATTTGATTAGTAAAAAAGCTTTCGCATAGAAAGCAAATTTGAAATAAAAAACCTTTTGATAAAAAAGGAATAAATAAAATAATTCTCCGTTAAATCGGATTAATTATAAAACTGAATTAATTGTTTAATTATAAAATCGAATCAAAGTTTTTCACCTATTTAAATTAGAAAAAAATGGCTAAAGAAAAATTTGAGCGTACGAAACCTCACGTTAATATCGGTACAATCGGTCACGTTGATCATGGAAAAACCACATTAACAGCGGCTATTACCTACGTACTGGCAGAGGCAGGTTTGGCAGAAAAAACCGATTACGACTCAATCGACAACGCCCCGGAAGAAAAGGAAAGGGGTATTACCATCAACACTGCACATGTTGAATATCAGACAGCCAACAGGCATTATGCACACGTAGATTGCCCAGGCCATGCTGATTATGTAAAAAACATGGTAACAGGTGCTGCGCAAATGGACGGAGCTATTGTTGTTGTGGCTGCCCCTGACGGGCCCATGCCACAAACACGTGAACACATTTTATTGGCGCGCCAGGTTGGTGTACCGGCAATTGTGGTTTACATGAATAAAACCGATCTGGTTGATGATCCTGAGTTGATTGAATTGGTAGAAATGGAAATCAGGGAATTACTCAGTTTCTATGAATTTGATGGAGACAATATTCCTATTATTCAAGGTTCGGCATTAAAAGCTCTTGAAGGAGATGCTGATGCCATTCAATCTATCAAAGATTTGATGAAAGCCGTAGATGAATATATTCCATTACCGGTTCGTGCAGTAGATAAACCATTTCTTATGCCGGTTGAAGACATTTTCTCCATTACCGGAAGAGGTACTGTAGCTACCGGACGTATTGAAAGAGGAATGATTCATACGGGTGATCCGGTTGAAATTATCGGATTACAAGAAACTAAATTAAAATCTACCGTTACCGGTGTTGAAATGTTTCGCAAAATTCTTGACGAAGGTGAAGCTGGCGATAATGTTGGTTTATTACTTCGCGGAATTGATAAGGAAGAAATCAAACGTGGAATGGTAGTTTGTGCACCCGGTTCTGTTAAACCTCACACCGAAATCAAATGCGAAGTTTATGTACTAAGCAAAGAAGAGGGGGGACGTCATACACCGTTTTTCAATAAATACAGACCACAATTCTATTTTCGTACAACAGATGTTACCGGTGAAGTTACTTTACCGGACGGAGTAGAAATGGTAATGCCAGGCGACAATGTTACCTTAACGGTAAAATTAATCTACCCGGTAGCAATGGAAAAAGGATTACGTTTTGCTATCCGCGAAGGTGGACGTACTGTAGGAGCAGGCCAGGTAACTGAAATTATTGCCTAAACTGGCTGATTTATAACAGGAAGAACGGGTGTAGCTCAATTGGCAGAGCAACGGTCTCCAAAACCGTAGGTTGGGAGTTCGACTCTCTCCACCCGTGCTTTTAGTATTTTTATTATGAACCGGATTATCGCTTACTTAAAAGAAGCTTATCAAGAACTCAGGTATAAAGTAACCTGGCCTACATGGGCCGAGTTGCAAAATAGTGCTATTGTTGTTTTGGTGGCTTCAGTACTTATTGCCATTATGATTTTGCTAATGGATGTTGCTTCACGTAACGTTATGGAAATTTACTACAACGCAATATAATATTATGGCCGATAAGGATGCATTAGATATTGAGCAGCAACAGGACACCAAATGGTATGTTATCAGGGTGATCAGCGGCAAAGAAAGAAAACTCAAAGATCAAATTGAACTGGAGATTGAACGTGCCGGTTGGAAGAATGCTGTCATCCAGGTATTGATTCCTACTGAAAAAGTATATAAAATCAGAAAAGGGAAAAAAGTAATACAAGAACGTAATTTCTTTCCCGGATATATTTTATTGGAAGTTAAACCAGAAAAATTTACCGGTGAAATGCTTCAAATGATTAGAAGTACAAATGGTGTAATCAATTTTTTAGGCAATAATAATCCTGTACCACTTAGAAAATCTGAAGTAAACAGGATATTAGGTAAGGTTGACGAGATGAGTGAAATGGGTGAAAGAATGAATGAACCTTTCATTGTAGGCGAAACAATAAAAATTATTGACGGACCTTTCAATGATTTCTTTGGAAATATCGAACAGGTTTATGAAGAAAAGAAAAAACTAAAAGTAATTGTAAAGATTTTCGGACGGAAGACACCCGTTGAATTAAATTTCATGCAAGTGGAAAAACAAGCATAACAACATGGCAAAGGTTATAGAAGGATACATTAAATTGCAAATACGTGGTGGACAAGCAAATCCGGCACCTCCTATTGGTCCTGCTTTAGGAGCAAAAGGAGTAAATATTATGGATTTTACCAAGCAATTTAATGCCCGTACACAAGACAGAATGGGTAAAGTATTACCCGTGGTGATTACCGTATATAAAGACAAATCATTTGATTTTATTATTAAAACACCACCTGCAGCAGTATTGCTGATGGAAAAAGCACATATTAAAAAAGGATCGGCCGAATCAAACCGCGATAAAGTAGGAAAAGTTAGCTGGGATGCGGTAAAAGAAATAGCAGAAGAAAAAATGGTGGATCTTAATGCCTTTACAATAGAATCAGCCATGAAAATGGTTGCAGGTACTGCCCGAAGTATGGGTTTATTGGTAAAAGGTAAAGCCCCCTGGGAAGAATAATTTCATAGAATTGAAAATGAATTGAACCGTGCAGATTTCTAAAAAAAGAAAAAAAGTATCAGAAAAAATTGAAAAAGGCAAATTGTATTTGCTTGCCGAAGCCGCTCATTTGGTTAAACAAGTCAATACCGCCAATTTCGATGCATCTGTTGATTTACATGTTAGATTAGGCATAGACCCACGTAAAGCCGATCAGGCTTTAAGAGGTTCTGTAAGTTTACCTAACGGCTCCGGAAAATCAAAAACCGTTTTGGTTTTTTGTAATAACGACAAAGAAAAAGAAGCAAAAGAAGCAGGTGCTGATTTTGTCGGATTACAAGATATGATTGATAAAGTTCAAGGCGGTTGGACCGATGTTGACGTGGTTATTGCAACGCCTGATGTAATGGGGCAGGTAGCTAAACTTGGTCGAATATTAGGCCCTCGAAACTTAATGCCTAATCCAAAAGTAGGTACGGTAACAGCAGATGTTGCCAATGCAGTAATGGAAGTAAAAAAAGGAAAAGTATCTTTCAGAGTAGATAAATACGGAATTATTCATTCTTCAATAGGCCGTGTTTCTTTTACAGCAGAGCAAATTGAAGAAAATGCAGAAGCACTCTTGCAAATATTGGTGAAAATGAAACCCAGCACTGCTAAAGGTATTTATTTCAAATCGGTACACATGGCATCAACCATGAGCCCCGGTATTGCTATTGATTCAAAATTATATTAACCAGCAAATTAACGGGAAATGAACCTGGAAGAAAAGAAAATTATAGTAGCCGATTTAAAAGACAGGTTTGAACAAACCACACATTTTTATTTGGCCGATTCTTCTGAACTCACAGTTGCCCAAGTCAACAGCCTGAGAAGAAAAATGCATAAAGAAGGGATTGTTTATAAAGTAGCTAAAAACACTTTAATAAAACGTGCCCTTGACGAAGCTAAAGGTGATTATTCAGCAATTTACGAATCACTAAAAGGTCAAAGTGCAATATTCTTTACAGAAGTATCCAATGCACCGGCAAAAATCATTAAAGATTTTAGAAAGAAAAATGAAAAACCAATTTTAAAAGCGGCTTACATAGATTCAGATGTATATGTCGGTGACGAAAATTTGGATTTACTGGCAAACTTAAAATCGAAAGAAGAATTAATAGGTGAAATCATCAGTATGTTACAATCACCTATTAATAACTTGATAAATGCATTACAAACACCGGGTAGAAACCTGAGTGGAATACTGAAAACATTAAGCGAAAAACAAGATTAATTGCTAATTATTAAAAACTAGGATAAAATGGCGGATTTAAAAACATTTGCAGATCAATTGGTAAACTTAAGTGTAAAAGAGGTGAGCGAATTAGCCCAAATTCTGAAAGATGAATATGGTATTGAACCAGCAGCAGCTGCTCCGGTTATGGTTGCCGGTGGTGCTGATGCAGGTAGTGCTGCTGAAGAACAAACAGAATTTGATGTAATTCTTAAAGCAGCAGGCGGTCAAAAACTTTCAGTTGTAAAACTGGTTAAAGAACTAACCGGATTGGGCTTGAAAGAAGCTAAAGGCTTAGTAGATGCAGCACCAAAAGCAATTAAGGAAGCAGTATCGAAAGACGAAGCAGAAGCACTTAAAACCAAGCTTGAAGAAGCCGGTGCCGAAGTAGAATTGCACTAATTGTTGCAATTCTACTTTGATGGTTTTTTATTAGGCCACAGTATACCCTGCTGATGCCTGATAATTTTTTTTATTTATAAAAGTTCATTCGTTTATGGTAAATAATACATCTGGCGAACATGCCAGGATCAACTTTGGTAAGATCAAACGAACCATTGACTATCCCGATTTACTTGAAATTCAATTAAAGTCGTTTCAGGACTTTTTTCAATTAGAAACTACACCTGAAAACCGGCAAAATGAAGGACTTTATAAGGTATTTACCGAAAATTTTCCAATCTCCGATACACGTAATATCTTCGTGCTCGAATTTTTGGATTATTTTATAGACCCACCCCGTTATACACTCGAAGAATGTATTGGAAGAGGCCTTACTTATGCTGTACCTTTAAAAGCTAAACTGAAACTTTCTTGTAATGATCCGGAACATGTTGATTTCGAAACAATCGTTCAAGACGTTTTCCTGGGCAATATACCGTATATGACCCCTAAAGGCTCTTTTGTAATCAATGGAGCTGAAAGAGTTATTGTGTCTCAATTACATCGTTCTCCGGGTGTCTTCTTCGGTCAAAGCTTTCATCCGAACGGTACCAAAATCTATTCTGCACGAATCATTCCTTTTAAAGGTGCATGGATGGAATTTGCTACCGATATCAACAATGTAATGTATGTGTATATCGACCGGAAGAAAAAATTTCCGGTTACCACACTACTCAGAGCCATTGGCTACACAGCCGATAAAGATATCCTCAGTATTTTTAATTTGGCTGATAAGGTTAAAGTAAACAAAACCCAACTTAAAAAATGCATCGGTCGTAAAATGGCTGCCCGGGTATTAAAAACCTGGATTGAAGATTTTGTAGATGAAGATACCGGTGAAGTTGTATCCATCGAACGAAATGAAGTTATTCTTGATCGTAATATCGAGCTTGATGCCGATAATATTCAAGCCATCCTTGACACCGATGTAAAAGAAATTATACTGCAAAAAGAAGGACTGGGCGTTGATTATGGTATTATCTATAATACCCTTCAAAAAGACAGTTCCAATTCTGAAATTGAAGCTGTAAAATATATCTATCGCCAATTGCGTGGCACCGATCCACCCGATGAGGAAACGGCACGTGGCATTATTGAAAAATTATTCTTCTCTGATAAACGCTACGACCTTGGAGAAGTAGGCCGATACAAAATCAACAGAAAACTTGAACACGATACTCAAATTGATGTCAGAATACTTACCAAAAATGACATTATTGCTATCGTAAAATATTTGGTTGAATTAACCAATCAAAAAGCAGAAATTGATGATATCGATCATTTAAGTAATCGTAGAGTAAGAACAGTTGGCGAACAACTCTATTCTCAATTTGGTGTAGGTCTTGCCCGCATGGCCAGAACCATCAGGGAAAGAATGAATGTTCGCGATAACGAAGTATTTACTCCAATCGACCTGATTAATGCACGTACTTTATCATCTGTTATCAATTCATTCTTCGGTACAAGCCAGTTGTCTCAATTCCTGGATCAAACCAATCCATTGGCCGAAATTGCACATAAAAGAAGAATTTCAGCTTTGGGTCCTGGTGGATTATCCCGCGAAAGAGCAGGTTTTGAAGTTCGAGACGTACACTATTCACACTACGGACGATTATGTACTATTGAAACGCCTGAAGGACCAAACATCGGGTTGATTTCAACCCTGTGTGTACATGCTCAGATTAACAGAATGGGCTTTATCGTTACCCCATACCGGAAAGTAGTAAACGGCAATGTGGATATGAACGCTGCCGTTGATTATCTGTCGGCAGCTGATGAAGATGATAAAACCATTGCACAATCCAATGCACCGATTGATAATCATGGTGTTTTTCTGAATAAAAGGGTAAAATGCCGGAATCATGGTGACTTACCCATTTTAACACCTGATTCTATCGAATATATGGATGTGGCACCCAATCAAATTGTTGGTGTTTCGGCCTCTTTAATCACTTTCCTCGAGCATGACGATGCTAACAGAGCCCTTATGGGATCTAATATGCAACGTCAAAGCGTACCGCTGATGCGACCTGAAGCACCTATTGTAGGTACCGGGCTCGAAGCAAGAGTAGCTCGCGATTCGAGAACATTGATTAATTCAGAAGGACATGGTGTAGTTGAATATGTCGATGCAAACGAAATTATTATTCGTTACAACCGGAGCGAAGAAGACCGGCTTGTATCTTTTGAAGAAGACCGGAAAGTATATAAACTGACCAAGTTTAGAAGAACGAATCAAAGTACTTGTATCAATCTGAAACCGATTGTAAAGAAAGGCGATAAGGTTGAACCGGGACAAGTACTGTGTGAAGGATTTGCCACACAAAATGGTGAATTGGCGCTCGGTCGAAACCTGAAAGTTGCCTTCATGCCCTGGAAAGGATATAACTATGAAGACGCTGTTGTGATTTCTGAAAGAATTGCTCGTGAAGATGTCTTTACCTCTATTTATATTTCAGAATATGATTTACAGGTCAGAGATACCAAACTTGGTGAAGAAGAACTAACCTCCGATATTCCTAATGTTAGCGAAGAAGCAACAAAAGATTTGGATGAAAATGGAATCATTAGAATAGGTGCCAATATAAAAGAAGGCGATATTCTGATTGGAAAAATTACACCAAAAGGAGAATCGGATCCAACCCCAGAAGAAAAATTATTGCGTGCTATTTTTGGAGATAAAGCCGGTGATGTAAAAGACGCCTCATTGAGAGTATCTCCTTCGACAAAAGGCGTTGTAATAAACAAACAATTGTTTGCTCGTGCAAGGAAAGACAAATTGAGCAAACAACGTGAAAAACTGGCACTTGAAAAACTAGAGAAAAATCATCTGCAAGCACTTGAAAATCTTAGAGGCATATTAGTCCAAAAGATTGCAGCTATTGTAAGAAATAAAGTAACCAAAGGAATTTTTACCATTTACAACGAGGAAATTGTTCCCAAGGGCACAAAACTTACACTAAAAGTACTCTCTGATGCCAGACTCGATTATCAAAATTTAAAATCTGATGATTGGACTTCTTCTCCTGGGAATAATCAGTTAATAAAAAAATTATTGCACAATTATAAGCTCAAAGGAAATGAAGAAATCGGACGATATAAAAGAGAGAAATTCAATATTAGCATAGGTGATGAACTACCTGCTGGTGTATTGAAACTTGCCAAAGTATATATTGCTCAGAAACGAAAACTGAAAGTAGGCGATAAAATTGCCGGGCGTCACGGAAACAAGGGTATCATATCCAGAGTGGTACGCGATGAAGATATGCCTTTTTTGGAAGACGGAACACCGGTTGATATTGTTTTGAATCCCTTAGGCGTGCCTTCGAGAATGAATCTCGGGCAAATCTACGAAACCGTTTTAGGCTGGGCAGGTCAGAAACTAGGTGTAAAATATGCTACTCCAATATTTGACGGTGCATCGCTCGAAGAAATAGGTGCGGAAATAAAAAAAGCCGGTTTACCCGAATTTGGCAGAACCTATCTGTATGATGGTGAAACCGGTGAAAAATTCCATCAACCCGCTACTGTTGGTATCATTTACATTATTAAATTGGCACACATGGTAGATGATAAAATGCACGCGCGTTCAATAGGACCTTATTCACTGATTACCCAACAACCACTTGGTGGTAAAGCTCAATTTGGTGGTCAACGACTGGGTGAAATGGAAGTATGGGCATTGGAAGCCTACGGAGCGGCACATAATCTTCGCGAAATGTTGACGATAAAATCTGATGACATTTACGGAAGAGCCAAGGCTTATGAAGCAATTGTAAAGGGAGATCCTTTGCCCGAACCTTCAATACCCGAGTCATTTAACGTATTGTTGAATGAACTAAAAGGCTTGGCAATAGATATTAAATTCGATTAGTTCACATAGTAAACAGGAACTTAAATTTTATGGCTTTCATAAAAAACAAACAAAGTAACTCGGATTTTAAAAGGGTTATCAGCCGGCTGGCATCTCCGGATTCAATTCTGGAAATGTCGCATGGTGAAGTAAAAAAACCTGAAACCATTAATTACAGAACTTATAAACCCGAAATGGACGGTTTATTTTGTGAACGTATTTTTGGACCGACCAAAGATTTTGAATGTTATTGCGGGAAATATAAACGTATTCGTTATAAAGGTATCGTATGCGACCGTTGTGGTGTTGAAGTAACCGAAAAAAAAGTCAGACGTGAACGAATGGGGCATATCGAGTTGGTGGTACCTGTTGTGCATATTTGGTATTTCAAATCTTTACCAAACAAAATTGGTTATCTGCTTGGATTGTCATCCAAAAAACTGGAAACCATTATTTACTATGAACGCTATGTAGTTGTTCAACCGGGAGTAAAAGAAGCCGATGGTGTCAATAAAATGGATTTATTGGCTGAAGAAGAATATCTTGAAATTCAGGAAAGCCTGCCCAAAGACAATCGAATGCTTGACGATGATGATCCACAGAAATTTATTGCAAAAATGGGTGCTGAAGGTATTCGTGATTTATTGGGTCGTATTGATTTAGATACCTTATCATATCAATTAAGAAATAAAGCAGCTACCGAAACTTCGCAACAAAGAAAAGCTGAAGCTTTAAAGCGTTTGCGTGTAGTTGAATCATTTAGAGAAGCCAATAAACATATTGAAAACAAACCCGAGTGGATGATTGTGAAATATCTTCCGGTTATCCCTCCCGAACTGCGTCCGCTTGTTCCTCTGGACGGAGGCCGTTTTGCCAGTTCCGATTTAAATGATTTATATCGAAGAGTCATTATCAGAAACAACCGTTTGAAACGTTTGCTCGAAATCAGAGCCCCTGAAGTTATTTTAAGAAACGAAAAAAGAATGCTTCAGGAAGCGGTTGATTCTTTATTTGATAATTCCAGAAAATCAAATGCTGTTAAAGCCGAAGGTGGTCGATCCTTAAAATCATTGAGTGATAATTTAAAAGGTAAACAAGGTCGTTTTCGTCAAAACTTATTAGGAAAACGGGTTGATTACTCCGGTCGGTCGGTTATTATCGTAGGACCAAAATTAAAACTCTATGAATGTGGCTTGCCAAAAGATATGGCAGCCGAATTATTCAAACCTTTTATCATCCGGAAACTGATTGAAAGAGGTATTGTCCGTACGGTAAAATCTGCCAAGAAATTAGTAGATAAAAAAGAAGCCGTTATTTGGGATATCCTTGAAAATATATTGAAAGGGCATCCTATTATGCTAAACCGTGCTCCTACTTTGCACCGATTAAGTATTCAGGCTTTTCAACCCAAACTGATAGAAGGTAAAGCCATTCAGCTTCACCCTTTGGTCTGTGCAGGTTTCAATGCCGACTTTGACGGTGACCAAATGGCTGTTCATGTTCCCATTAGTCAGGCAGCTATTCTGGAAGCTCAAACTTTAATGCTTTCGGCTCACAACATACTTAATCCTCAGAATGGTACACCCATGACTTTACCCTCTCAGGATATGGTTTTAGGCCTTTACTATATTACTAAAATGCGAAAAAGCAGAGGTAAAAATAAAGTCATGGGTGAAGGTGGATATTTCTATTCACCCGAAGAAGTGATTATTGCCTATAACGAAAATAAACTTGCATTACATGCTATGATACACCTTAAAACAAAGGTGTATGAAAATGATCAATTGGTAGATAAAATTATCGAAACATCTACCGGTAGAGTTTTGTTTAATGAAGTTGTTCCTGAAAAAGCCGGCTTTATCAATGTATTGCTTACTAAAAAAGCATTGCGTGAAGTTATTTCAGACATTATCAACAAAACCGATATTCCAAGCACAGTAAGCTTTCTCGATCAAATTAAAGATATGGGATTTCTCTGGGCATTTAAAGGAGGCCTTTCGTTCAATATTTCTGATCTTATCATACCGGAAGAAAAATTTATCTTGTTGGATAATGCTCAAGAAGAAGTTGATGAAGTATGGAATAACTACAATATGGGTTTGATTACCCAAAACGAACGATACAATGCTATTATCGATATCTGGACACGTGTCAACACACGGATTACCGAAAACCTGATCAGAAAACTTGCCGAAGATAAAGACGGTTTCAACTCAGTGTATATGATGCTCGATTCCGGTGCACGGGGTTCAAAAGAACAAATCAGGCAATTGGGTGGTATCAGAGGACTAATGGCCAAACCACGAAAATCCGGTAGTTCGGGAGGTGAGATTATAGAAAACCCGATATTATCAAACTTGAAAGAAGGCCTATCGGTACTTGAATATTTTATCTCTACACACGGTGCCAGAAAAGGATTGGCTGATACGGCTTTAAAAACTGCCGATGCCGGTTACTTAACCAGACGTTTGGTAGATGTAGCTCATGATGTAGTGATTACCGAAGAAGATTGCCAAACACTGAGAGGTATTGAAATTAGTGCATTGAAAGATAATGAAGATGTTGTAGTACCACTTTACGAAAGAATACTCGGAAGAGCCAGTTTGCATGATGTGTTTAGTCCTATAGATGATACATTAATCGTGCGGGCAGGTGAAGAAATCACCCTTCCGATAGCACATGAAATTGAAGATTCTGCCATCGAAAGTATTGAAATACGATCGGTGCTTACCTGCGAATCAAGACATGGAGTTTGTGTGAAATGTTACGGAGTAAACCTTACGAACAATCAACTTGCTCAAAGAGGTGATGCAGTTGGAATCATTGCCGCTCAATCTATTGGTGAACCGGGTACACAGCTTACCCTTCGGACCTTCCACGTAGGTGGTATTGCATCGCACTCTGTATCTGAATCTCAGCATGTAGCTAAATTAGATTCCATTGCAGAATTTGATGAAATCAGAACGATTCCGTTTACCGATGATGAGGGTAAAAAACAAAAAGTAGTATTGAGCCGAACCGGTGAAATCCGTTTTAAAGATATTAAAACCGGTAAAGTTCTTTACTCAAATCATATCCCTTACGGATCTATTTTACATATCACTAAAGGTAAAAAACTTAAAAAAGGAGATTTGATATGTAACTGGGATCCGTATAATGCCGTCATTATTTCTGAAGTACCCGGTAAAACAATATTTGAAAATATTATTGAAGGAATTACTTTCAGAGAAGAATCTGATGAACAAACCGGACACCGTGAAAAAGTGATTATCGAATCAAGAGATAAGAAAAAAGTGCCTTCAATAAGCATTGTCGATAGCAACGGTGAAATCGCAAAAACCTACAATATACCCGTAGGTGCTCATATTAATATTGATGAAAAAGCAAAAGTACTGCCCGGTACTATTTTAGTAAAAATTCCACGATCTAGTGGAGCTATCAAAGATATTACTGGTGGTTTGCCGAGGGTAACCGAATTGTTTGAAGCCAGAAATCCATCTAATCCGGCTGTCGTTTCTGCTATTGACGGTGTTGTGAAATTTGGTGGTATTAAACGCGGAAACCGCGAAATACTGATTGAATCGAAAGATGGTGAAATTAAAAAGTATCTGGCCCCTTTAACCAAACATATTCTTGTGCAAGACAATGATTTTGCGCGGGCAGGTATGCCATTGACAGACGGTGCCATTACACCGGCCGATATTTTGAGTATTAAAGGTCCCTTTGCCGTTCAGGAATATCTTGTAAATGAAATTCAGGAAGTATATCGTTTGCAGGGTGTGAAAATCAACGATAAACATATTGAAGTACTCGTAAGGCAAATGATGAGGAAAGTTATGATTACTGATCCGGGCGATACCCGTTTCCTCGAAGGCGAAGCAGTTGATAAATTTGAGTTTATTGAAGTAAACGATGGTATTTTTGATCAGAAAGTAATTACTGATGCAGGAGATTCTAGCACCTTGAAAGAAGGTCAAATCGTATCGTTAAGACAAATCAGGGAAGAAAATTCATCCTTAAAACGGTCTGATAAAAAACCGGTAGAGTATAGAAATGTTATACCAGCTACCTCAAGGCCTATGTTGCAAGGTATTACCCGTTCTTCGCTTGGAACCAAAAGCTGGATATCAGCAGCATCGTTCCAGGAAACGACCAAAGTGCTTAGCACCAGTGCAATTGCCGGCAGAATTGATGAACTGACCGGTTTGAAAGAAAATGTAATTGTAGGACATACTATTCCGGCAGGTACAGGAATGCCTGAATTTAACAATGTGATTGTCGGTAGCCTTCGGGAATACCAAAAATTACAAGGCATCTCTGATGACCAAGCAGTAGTGACCGATTCAAAAGAAGAGCTTTTGGGAAATCCTGATGTTACTGAATAATTTGACCTTTTAAAAAATAATCAATTATGGCAGATAATCCAAAAAATGAACAACAGATTAATATAGAACTTCCGGAAGATATTGCCGAAGGTATTTATTCTAATTTGGCCGTAATCACCCATTCAAATTCTGAATTTGTATTGGATTTTATTAAAGTCATGCCGGGAATTCCGAAAGCAAAAGTTAAATCACGTATTTTGCTTACCCCTCAACATGCCAAAAGGCTTATGAAGGCCATGGCCGATAATATTTCAAAATATGAATCAATTCATGGCGAGATTGACGACAAAGGCCAGGTGCCTCCCATACCCTTTAATTTCGGAGGCCCTACCGCTCAAGCTTAATTGACATAAGCAACCTAAAATTTAAGAGGCTATCTCAATTGAGATAGCCTCTTGCTATTCTAATACATTCAAAAAACCATTACCGGAAGTCAGTAAAAGTTTTTATCTGTTTTGTCGGGGTGACAAGATTTGAACTTGCGACCCCACGCCCCCCAGACGTGTACTCTACCGAGCTGAGCTACACCCCGAACATTAAGTATGCAAATTTATAGCTTTTTCATCGTATTGCCACTTAATCTTTATCGCTTTATGTGATTATCTTGCTATAAAAAAAATGACCGCCAGTAATCAATATCTAAAATTACTGACTTATAAATTTTGTTATTTTACCAAAGTCTTTTTTTACCAAAAAATTGACAATCTTAAAATCATATATGCACTTTTTCTTTCCCCTTACGTTATTATCCGGATTATAGCTCATCACAAGCTACATTTCTTAATTTTGACACTATATGCAATTCGTTTATCCTGCTTTTCTTTGGGCATTTTTGTTGTTGGCAATTCCTGTCATTATACATCTGTTTAGTTTCAGACGATTTAAAAAGATTTATTTCTCAAACGTTCGTTTTTTAAAGGAAATCAAAGAAGAAACAGCTTCAAAATCAAATATCAAACATTTACTGGTGTTAATCAGCCGCTTGCTTGCTTTAAGTGCTTTAATTCTTGCTTTCGCACAGCCCTATATTTCTGATGAAACCGGCTATTCGAAAACAGAACAACAAGCATACGTCATATATATCGATAATTCGTTTAGTATGGAAGCTGCCGGGAAACAAATTAATCTGCTTGATCAAAGCAAAGAAACAGCCCATCAGCTATTGTTAAGTTTTCCGGTATCGGCACGATTTTATTTAATCACTAATAACAAAAATGCCACTTATCAGGGTGAAATTTCGCGCGAAGAAGCTTTACAAGCTGTTGACCGCATCCGGGTTTGCCCGCTAGGGCCCGGGCTGGAGCAAATTAATCAAAACGTCAAAGAAATATTCCGAAACAAAACACATGGTATTGTGTATTTGCTTTCAGATTTTCAACAAAACAAGACTGATTTGATACCCGATTCAAGTATTCAGTATAACCTGTTGCCGGCCAAAGCAAGTGTACCGGCAAATCTTTCCATTGATTCGTGCTGGCTTGATGCACCGGTATTTTTACTCGAAAGAGAAAATAAATTAATGGTACGTATCCATAATTACAGTAAGGAAGCCGTTCATTCCATTCCTTTGAGTGTGTTTATTAATGACGAACGAAAAGGAATAGATGAAATTGACATAGAAGCAAACACTAGCCTGGTCGATACGATTCCATTCCGCTTTTCTGCCATGGGCTGGAACCTTTTGAAATTGAGTATTCAGGATTATCCGGTACAATTTGATGACAGCTATTTTCAGCGATACTATGTGAAATCTTCATTTCAGGTTTTAGAGCTGAACGATGGAAATGCCTCTGAATATTTAAAAGCAATGCAGATTCCCGGACTTATGCAGATAGAATCGATGCATATAAAACAAGTGAATCTGAACGGGCTAAACAAGTATAGCTTATTGGTTTTGAATCGTATTGCAAATATAAGCAGCGGATTTGCTCAACAATTGGAAAAATATGTGAAACAGGGTGGAAGCCTGCTTATTTTACCCTCAAAAACAATTGCATCTTCAACCTTGAATAATTGGATAAACGATATGAGTGGCATTCATTACGCATCATTGAAAAACCAGCCGAACGGGGTAAACTATCTCGAACAAAAATATGGTCTGTTTTATGATGTTTTTGAAAAGATACAGAAAAAACTCAGACTTCCGAAGTGTAAGAAGTATTATCCCTTGCAATACTTAAACAAAGCCTATATACAAAAACTGATGACACTCGAAAATGGTGATCTATTTATGGCTTCAACCGCTTTGGGTAAAGGGCATATATTCCTATCCTCTGTTCCGGCACTGAGCGAGTATAGCAATTGGCCTAAAAGTGAATTGTTTGCAGTAGCCATTTTTCAAATGGCCGCTAGCGAAGCATCTTCTTTGCGAACTTCGGTAACCATTGGTAAAGAACAAATAATACGAGCACGTCAGGTTGATGTAGAAAATAATCAAATGCTTCATTTAAGCAATGATCATATCGATCTGATTGCCAAGCAACAAAAAACCGGTCAGGATATTCTTTTGCATTTAGGAACAATTATCAACGAATCAGGATTTTATAAATTGGGATTGAAAGATGCTTCACCCATTGATATTCTTGCTTTTAATTACAACAGGCAGGAATCTGATTTGTCTGTTTTCGATGCAAAATCATTAAAAGAAAAATATCCTCAGCCTAATGTAAATATTATGGCTAATCATTCCACGCTTTCATTTAATACACTTAATGGTTTTGAATCGAAAAGAGCATTATGGAAACTTTGCCTTATCTTAGCGCTTGGATTTTTAGCCATTGAGATATTACTCTTACGATTTTTGAAAGGTTAAAAACCTATTTATAGCTTTACAAAAAAAAACAAACAGGTATGGACCTGCTGTTGCGTTCAGCCAGAATTATCGATCCTTCTCAATATTCACGCATTCGTATTCTTGATATTTTAATTCGTAACGGGCAAATTGTTTCCATCGGTAAAAACCTGAAAAACACCTCCGGTACGAAAGAAATCACTATTAAAAACAGCTATGTATCTCCTGGTTGGTTCGATTTATATGCCGGATTTTGTGATCCCGGATATGAATACAAAGAAGATTTACAAAGTGGATCCCTGGCAGCTGCTTCCGGAGGATTTACCGGAATCGGCCTCAGGCCAGATACCCATCCGGTGCTCGATAGCAAAGGAAGTATTGAGTACGTAATTAATAAAACTAAAAACAATATTGTTGACATCTTTCCCTACGGTGCAATCAGCCAAAATCTAAACGGAGCCGACATAACAGAGATGATTGATATGGCTCGTGCAGGTGCCGCTGCCTTTACCGATGCCGATCAATCTGTTGCTGATGCCGGATTGATGATGAGATGTTTGCTATATGCCAAAGGAGTAGGAAAACCAATATTACATTTCCCTAAAACCAGCTCCTTAAGCCCTGATGCTCAGATGAATGAAGGCGAAACCAGTGTAAGATTAGGAATGCCGGGTGAACCTGCTATATCAGAAGAATTAATGGTCAATCGCGATATCTACTTATCTGAATACACTAATACTCCTTGTCATTTATTAAAACTTTCTGCGGCCGGTTCGGTGCAGTTGGTGAAACGGGCAAAAAACAAACATATCCCGGTCACTGCATCGGTTACCGCCTATCATCTTTTGCTCGATGAGCATCTGCTTGAATCGTATAATTCCAATTATAAACTTAGTCCTGTATTGAGAACTTTGAAAGACAAACGGGCACTTATAAAAGGATTGAAAGAGGGTATCATTGATGTGATTTGCAGCGATCACAATCCCCAAGATATGGATGCTAAAAAGAAAGAATTTGCTTATTCGGAATATGGTATGATTAATCTGCAAACTGCTTTTGCCGTTGCCAATACCGCCTTACAAAATAAATTGCCACTAAGCAAGCTTATCGAAGCAATAGCCATAAACCCACGAAAAATATTGGGTTTACCAATCCCCCAAATTGCTATAGGGCAAAAAGCAAATTTAACTATATTTGATCCTAAACAAAGTTGGACATTTACCAAAAATAATATCAAAAGTAAATCGGCTAATTCACCTTTTATTGGTTTGAAATTGACCGGAAAACCCCTTGGCATTATTAATAACAATCAACTTTATTTAAATAAAACCTAATCGTATGGAAACAAAAACATCTATGTGGCCATTAGCCTTGAAATGGGGCTTAATCACCGGTTTTGCAGTTGTTATTTTCAATCTTATTCTTTATCTAATTGGTGAATCCTACAATAATACATTGAATTGGGTTGCTTATTTGATATTGGCTATCAGCTTATTTATTGCCATAAAAAGTTATCGGGATCACGAACTAAACGGTTATTTACGGGTAAGTAATGCCCTGGGATTGGGAACTGTTATTGCCTTAATATCCGGAATTGTTGCTGCGATATACTTCCTGATATATGCCAATGTCCTTGATCCCGGATACATGGATGAAGCACTACGTGTTGCTCGTGAAAATGCTATAGAACGGGGGGTAGAAGGCGATACTTTGGAGCAACAAATGAAAATGGTAGAAAAATTTATGACTCCCGGTTTTATCTTGTTCTTTAGCCTGCTGTGGAATGTGGTTGTAGGTTTTGTGTTATCTATCATTGCCGGATTGGTATTTCAAAACAAACAAGCCGAGTAATTCTTTTCTCATGAATCTATCATTGATCATACCTGCTTTCGAAGAAGCCGAATCTTTAGCTTTGCTGCATAAGCAAATTACAGATGTGCTTAATGATTCTTCATTAAGCTATGAAATTATCATGGTGGATGATGGCAGTCGTGACAATACCTGGGAAGTAATTTCAAAACTTTATGAAAATGATCAACACCTGAAAGCCATAAAATTTCAAAGAAATTATGGTAAAGCGGCTGCCCTTAACGAAGGGTTTAGATTGGCAAAAGGAAATGTAGTGATAACTTTTGATGCCGACTTGCAGGATGACCCTGCCGAAATACCGGCTTTGTATAAAATGATTGTGGAAGAAGAGTATGATTTGGTGAGCGGTTGGAAAAAGAAACGCCATGATCCGATAAGCAAACGGCTTCCTTCAAAACTTTACAACAAAGTTCTTAGAGTGATGTCCGGTATTAAGCTGCACGACATGAATTGCGGCCTGAAAGCCTATAAAAACGAAGTCATTAAAAATATAGAAGTATATGGCGAAATGCACCGTTTTATACCGGTGATTGTGAAAAGAGCCGGTTATTATCGAATTGGTGAAAAAATTGTAAACCACCGCAAACGGCAATACGGAAAATCGAAATATGGAATAGAACGGTATATGCGTGGATTTTTGGATTTGCTTTCTATCATGTTTGTTACCCGCTTTGCCAGAAAACCAATGCATTTATTCGGGCTTTTAGGTTCACTCATGTTTTTGGTCGGTTTTGTCATTCTGGTTTATTTAACAGTTACCAAATATGTATATGGAATCTACCACATGACCGAACGTCCTTTATTCTATTTTGGCTTATTAACCATTATACTCGGTACTCAACTGTTTCTTACCGGTTTTATAGCCGAATTGGTTTCGCGTAATGCTCCGGACAGAAACCAATATTTAATTGATAAATCGATTCCAGAAAATTGAAAAAACAGCTTGTTTTATTGGGGCCGTCATGGCCTTTTAGAGGAGGCCTTGCCAACTACAACGAAAGGCTAGCCAAAGCGTTTATCGACCAAGGATATAAAGTGACAATCTATACGTTTACGCTGCAGTATCCTTCTTTTTTATTCCCGGGAAAAACACAATATTCATCAGAACCTGCCCCTGAAGGATTATCTATTTACCGGAAAGTGAACTCGGTGAATCCATTAAACTGGTTTAAAGTGGGCAGGGAAATTAAAAAAAATCAGCCTGATTTACTGATTTTTAAATACTGGCTTCCCTTCATGGGTCCTTGTTTTGGTAGCATCGCCCGTATTGTACACAAAAATCGATTTACCCGTATTGTTAGCATCCTTGACAATCTTATTCCTCACGAACACCGGCCTGGTGATCAATTATTTTCAAAATATTTTATCAAAGCAATGGACGGATTGGTAGCCCAATCGGCCTCGGTGCTACACGATATCGATCGCTTTGATAAGCATAAACCCCGTGTGCTAAGTCCGCATCCGATGTTCGATCATTTTGGAAATGCAATATCCAAAACAGAAGCTTGCCGGCAATTAGGCCTCGATCCTACCGTCCAATATTTACTTTTCTTTGGCTTTATCAGACACTATAAAGGTTTGGATTTGTTACTCAAAGCGTTTAAAAATTGCCGGTTTCAAAACGATCAAGTGCATCTTATCATTGCCGGTGAATATTATGAATCGCGAAATGCTTATGCCGAATGGCTCGATGAGCCCGGTTTGAAATCAAAGATTCATGAATTCAATGAATTTATTCCCGATAGCAAAGTGTTTCTGTATTTTTCAGCAGCCAATGTTTTGGCTCAAACCTATCGCTCGGCTACTCAAAGCGGAGTAGCTCAAATTGCATATCATTTTAACCTACCCATGATAGTGACCAATGTAGGCGGTTTACCCGAAATTGTAAAGGATAATGTCGTTGGATTGGTCTCTGAGCCGGATTCGCAAATGATTGCTGAAAAGCTTGAAAAATATTTTAAAGAAAAGCTCGAACCGGTATATCGTGCTAATATGGAAGAAGAAAAAAAACGCTTTAGCTGGAATACTATGGTCAAGCATATTCTTGAAATAGCTGCAAGCAATAAGCAAAAGTGATGCATAAATCCTAAATTTGGATTTTTATTAAAGCAAAATAATATGATTTGCCGAAGCAGGGCACCATTACGATTAGGATTGGCAGGTGGAGGTACCGATGTGAGTCCGTACTCAGATCAATATGGCGGTGCTATTCTTAATGCCACGATCGATGCTTATGCCTATGCATCTATTGAACCTTTAGACAACGGTAATATCGAATTTGCAGCGCTCGATAAACAAATCAGTAAAATATATCCTGCTTTATCTATCCCTGATTCTGACCGGAAATTACCTTTGCACATGGGTGTATATCAATATATTGCCCGGGAGTATCTGACAAAGCCCGTATCCTTTCGATTGAGTACTTATGTAGATGCTCCTCCGGGTTCGGGACTTGGTTCCTCTAGCACTTTGGTTGTAGCTATGCTGGGTGCTTTTGTCGAATGGCTCAATTTAGCCCTTGGGGAATATGATATTGCCCGTTTAGCTTATCAAATTGAAAGAATTGATTTGAATATGTCCGGAGGCAAACAAGATCAATATGCAGCTACTTTTGGAGGGGTAAATTTTATGGAATTTTTTTCCAATGAAAAAGTAATTGTAAATCCGCTACGTATCCGTTCTGAGTATTTACGCGAAATGGAATCCTGCCTGCTATTATACAATACCAAAACCAGCAGGCTGTCTTCAACAATCATTGATGAGCAAAGAAAAAATGTAGAACGGAAGAAAAATACAGCTGTTGAAGCTATGCATAAGCTTAAAGAACAAGCCGTCAGGATGAAAGAAGTACTCTTGCAGGGTAAGATAGGAGAGATAGGAGAGATATTGAATTTTGGATGGCATTATAAAAAAGAAATGGCCTCTGGTATCAGCAATCCAATGATAGAACAGATGTATGCCGCTGCCATGAAAGCAGGAGCAATCGGTGGAAAAGTATCGGGTGCCGGAGGAGGAGGATTTATGATGTTTTATTGCCCCGGAAATACCCGTTTTGAAGTGATTAAAACCTTGGAACCTTTCGGTGGAAAGCCGAAAAAATTTAATTTTACTAAATCAGGATTAAGCACCTGGACCAGCCAATGAACATGATAAAAAATAGAATAGAAGCATCCATACAGGTAAAACAAATGATTTTGAACAATCAGGCTTTGCTTGAACGGATTAATACCAGTGCCGAGAAAGTAGTGGCCTGCTTACAAGAAGATGGTAAAATTCTTTTTTGTGGTAATGGTGGTTCGGCTGCCGATGCCCAGCATATAGCCGCTGAATTAAGCGGACGCTTTTATAAAGACCGTGATCCGCTTTTTGCTGAAGCTTTACATGTCAATACTTCCTACTTGACCGCGGTTGCCAACGATTACAGCTATCATGAGATTTATGCACGCCTTGTGAAAGCCAAAGGACGTAAAAATGATGTCCTGTTTTGTATTTCTACATCGGGCAATTCAGAAAATATTCTGAAAGCGGCCCAAAAAGCTCATCATCAGGGTATGTTTGTAATCGGTATGACCGGTGAAAGTGGTGGATTGCTTAAAGATCAAGTAGATATATTATTAAATATGCCATCTTCCGATACCCCTCGGATTCAGGAAGCACATATTCTGATAGGCCATATCATCTGTGAAATTACCGAGCAAAAACTTTTCGGCTGAAAAATGGATGAAGCACTCATATTAGCCGGTGGTTTTGGTACACGATTAAAATCTGTAGTTAACGAAGTTCCAAAACCTTTGGCTCCGATTGCTAATCGTCCCATGCTTGAATATCTGCTCTTGCAATTAAAACGATTTGGTGTAAAACATGTAGTCCTTTCACTCGGTTATAAATATCAGCTGATAAGGCATCATTTTGGCCCGCAATACCAGGGTATCGAACTATCCTACTCTGTAGAAGCAACTCCATTGGGCACAGGGGGGGCTATCGCAGCAGCGCTTTCGCTACTTTCTACTTCTGATTTTTTGGTCCTTAATGGCGATTCAATCTTTATGGCTGATTTAGAAAAAATGTATCTTCAACATTGCAGAAAACAAGCCGATATTACGATTGGATTGCTTCCGAAAAAAAATACTTCACGATACGGAACCGTACAGCTTGCTGAGGATGATAGATTCAC
>JAJRWN010000099.1 GCA_024276745.1 Bacteroidota bacterium | reverse complement strand
GTGGCCAATCTGCTTTGATGATTTACCCCAATCCTGCTGAGCATTTGATCTATATCAGCGGATTAAATACCTATCCTGATTCCATGTTTCAAATAGATGTCTTTGATATGCTGGGCAAGCAAGTGATTGGGGGAAAACTAAATCGTGGCAACTATCAGCTCGATGTTTCCAATCTAAAAAATGGATTCTATTTTCTTAACGTTTTTACTTCTCAGGGTATAGTAAGCGGACGTTTTAAAGTAGAACATTAAACCAAAACCCGGATCGTTGTTCCGCCTGATAATAGACTATCATTCAGATAAAATCAAAACTTGATAATCTTTAATGGCTCTGTGGAGTAAGTCCCATCCAACGTTGACATTTGCAAGCAATAAACCCCACTTTTCCAATGAGCAATCGGCAAGTGGACGATACCTTCCAATCCGTCAATCTGTTGTTGCATAATCAAAACCCCCATCAAATTATACACGCTCAGCAAATTAACAGCAGACGGAGATTGCCATTTTACGTTTAAATAATCGGCAATTGGGTTAGGAAAAGCGCTAAGGCTAATATCACTCAAAACAGCTTCTTCAAGCCCAACTAACATATTGGAATAACCCGGAGTAATAGCAGTTAAGCTTTGCCAGGTCCCGGTTCCATCCGGAAGTCGTCCTTCACTAATATCAGCTGTTTGGGGACCATAAGTAAGTGTATCGAGTGGAATATAATCATCGCCCAGTTTCCAATAGAGGCCAATAAACTCACCGGCTCCACTTAATTTAAAAGAACTGTGCCAGGGCCCCTGACTGCCTTGTTTATCAGCCCAGATTAAGGGAAAGGATGAAGCTGCGATATTTTGATTAGGTAGTTGCCATTTGGATGGGTATTTGCTATTATCACTTAGATAAAACTCAGCACCATTAAGTGTTTGAGACCCATAATTGACCAGTTCAATCCAGTCATCAGTTTCTCCCGATTGGTCTTCAAAAGCAGTTAGATTGGAAGCCATAAATTCATTAATAGCCAATTCAGGCAAAGGAGCCCGTTGGATATTCAGATTGTAAGCACAGGGATAAAGTGTATTTCCACTGGTATTCGAAGCCCTGAAATAATAACTAACAGGTGCATAGCCGGCATTGAGTGCAATCGTTCCGCCATAAATACCATCCTGACTTACGCCATCCCCCGATGAGCCATTGTCCCATAACTGCATGGAGTCGATGCCCATCGAAGCTTCTTGCCAAATCACCCATACATCAGCTGCATTAGCTTTTGATTTAGCCAAACTGACCTGAACAGGAAATGATTGAGTATTACCCGGATGTTGATGTTTTTCGCTTAAAATGGCAGGTGGAAAAGCATTGAGTTGTAGTTGGGTTGCTGCTGATTGAATTCGGTTGGCAATGTATGGCTTTAAACCGGATGTTACATGGCCACCCAATGCCTGAGTATAAGAATTTGTAAAGTCAGCGATGGTAAAACCATAATCCAATACGCGATAGGAATCAGCCGCAGCATAAGTATAAATCAAGTTGTAAATACTGTCGATATGCGGAAAATAGTTATTGGTATCAACGAGACTTGTTATTAAGTAGTTAAGATAGAAGCTATACCTGTCCTTCCACTCAGGTACTTGCAATATCCGGTCATAAATAGGACGAGGCTCATTTCCGGGCGACCATTGATAGATGTCACGAGTAGCCCAATCAATTCCAAACCAGTCAACACCAAATGTATTATCAAGATCGTAAGGGATATATTCAAATTGACCAGTCCGGGTATTATGATAGAGATAAAAATTATTCTTATTGTATGCCGGACCGTCCCAGTTTCCGCTAAAAATATCAATAGCCAAAGCCCTCAAATAAACATCAACATCAAAAATCTTTTCGAGGGCACAAGGCAGATCCTGTATCGGTGTATGGTTAAGTATTTCGATAAAATGAGCCAAATCGCTATAATCATCGGCTACTAAATTTGTTTTTAATTCGTAGTGACCATTGACTTTATAATCATCCGGATTATTGCTGATATAAGTTAAATCGGAAGGCCATGTGCACTTAAACAGGTTTCCATTTTTGTTTCCGTATCGTTGCCCCACAAACTGTTCATCTACATGTTCCACATTGATATACAAACCCATATAATTGCCGTTGATAAATACCCTGACATGGTTTGAACGCGATGCAGGAACCCCCATTTCCCGATATAAATCCCAGCACAATTTTGATCTGATAATTGATGGATCGTTGTGTTCACCATTTAGATTCAATTTCTCCAAACCATGATATTTCCTGCCCCTTTGAAAGGTATTGAAAGAAACTTTAAAAGATTTTTTTGCTGAATTCCGGCTGGTATTGCCACGCAATCTGAAGCCGATATCAGGTATCGTATCGCGGATAGAACCTGTAGAGAAAATAAAAATAGCAGGATATTCATGATAGCTGTTTGCATTAACAGGCAGATAAATTGCAGCCAAAGAATCGGTATTTATTAAAATATCAATCCGGGGAATGGCCGTATCGGAAAAGATAAGTCCGTCACTAGGCAGATAAGCTTGTGCATGAGCTATAGAAGGAAATAGAAGAAAGAGGCAAATCAGGCTGGATGATTTCATTTTAATTGTATGACATCAAAATCCCATGGGGTAATATGTAAAACTAAGCTTTCATTATCAAACCAGGAGTTGCCAAAAAGCAGGTACAAATTTTCAGGCATGGTTGATACATGAAGTTGTTCAAGGATAAGCGCAGGGATATTGAGTGAAATATCAATGTTTGATTCGCTAAAATTAGCAAAGCACAACAATACCCTATTTCGGGTATAGCGGGCATAAGCAAAAACCGGAGCTTGGGCCGGAATATAGCTAAGGCTTTCTGACAAATCGATTGTTTGGCCTAAAGTAAAAACCGTATCGGTGGCAGCAAGTTTCAGTAATTGGCTATACCATGCTCTCAGTGATATTTGATTTTCATCCAGCAATCCTCCGTCAACTATGCCATGATTTAACCAGGCCTGCAAGGTAGGAACAGACCAATAATCAAAAATACTTGTTCGTCCGTCATCTTTGCTGAATCCTTCGATTCCTTTAGCTTGTTCACCTAATTCTTGCCCGGCATAAATCAATACAGGGCCTCTGCCCAAAGTAGCTACAACTCCCATAGCAGCTTTGGCTTTATCCGGGTCATTTGCAAAATAAGATGAGGCAATTCTTTGTTCATCATGATTTTCGAGAAAACGCAATAGATGATTATCGATATTTTCCATCGATGCATGAATACTTGATAAGGAAGAAATAGAAGATTGACCACAAGTAAGCGAACGCAAGGTATCATAAAGGCCTACTTTATCATACAAATAATCGAAATGTCCTTGAGCAATAAAGCTTTGATAAAGTCCCGGATTATAAATTTCAGCAATAAAAATAAGATTGGGAAAGTCTTCTTTCAATTTCCCGATAGCCCAGTGCCAAAATTCAACCGGTACCATTCCGGCCATATCGCAACGAAATCCATCAACACCTTTTTGAGCCCAAAAGTGAAGAATATCTTTCATCTTGATCCAGGTATCCGGAATGGAGTCAAAATATTTTGTGTTTCCGTTTTGATAATCAATACCATAATTAAGTTTTACGGTTTCAAACCAATCGTTGATTGCAGGTGCGTTATTAAAAACATTGTTACCGCTAGCTTTTGCCGGAGATTCAGCAAAGCGACCGTCTTCACCGGGCAAGGAATCAAAAGTATCGAGTGGATTATAATCCTGAGGCACAATAAAATGCTGTCCGGGCAGATAATAAAAATTATTTTGCGGATCAAATGCTTTGCCGGTATCGTCAGTAGCACCGAGGTCAATGGTCCCTTGAGGTTTGACATCTGAATGATAGGACCGGGCTACATGATTAGGTACAAAATCCATGATAATGCCCATTCCTGCTTCATGTGTCCGTTTAATTAAATCTTCCCATTCTTTCATTCTGTTCGGGACTTCCTCGGCCAAATCAGGGTCAACATCATAATAATCTTTAATAGCATAGGGAGAGCCGGCTCTGCCTTTGACCACATCAGGATCGTCTACTGCAATTCCGTATGCAGAATAATCTGTCATGCAAGCATGTTCCAAAACACCCGTAAACCAAATATAGGTAATGCCTAAACTTTTAATTTTATGTAAGACATCAGTGGTGATTTGATTAAATTTACCACAAGCATTTTCTTCAATGCTACCGTAGGTCTTGCGGGTTGAGTTTTCGTTGGTGAACAAGCGAGGAAGAAGCTGATAGATAATGATTTTATCTCCCAGCCGGTTTTCTTTAAGGGTATTAGTCTTTATTTGTTTTGACGATTGGTCTGCTTCGCATGCCGATAAAAGGATTGCAAACAGGATTAAGCCAAACCATAAAATTTTATGATTGGCTATACATTTCATCTTTATAATAATTCACCAGATTATGAATCGGTTGTTTAATTACCTGCCCAACCTGAATACCTTTTTGTGCAGCTACTTCTCGAAGGATATCTTCAAAATAGAAACCGATAGAACCAACAAAATGAGCCGGAATTTCATCGTAATGATCGAATCGGCAAACATGAATATCGAGAAATTCAAGTAAAGATTTTCTAACTAATTTTCTAACGTAATAATAATCGCGATGATTAGACAGGAAACGGGCAAAAGAAGCCAGATATACATTGGGAAAAGCTTTTTTATACACATTTTCAAAAATCACTTCTTTATTTACACCATAAGTTTTTTCCAATTCATCTTCAATTTGACTTGGCAGTTTATGGTATAAATAGTCGATCACCAGTTTTTTCCCCATATAGCAACCACTTCCTTCATCCCCGAGGATATAACCTAAGGCATGCACTTCATCGTGCAATACTTTGCCATCAAAATAACCGGCATTAGAACCGGTGCCAAGGATACATGCAATACCGGGCTGATCGCCACAAGTAGCCAGTGCAGCACCCAGTAAATCATGTTCTACCTGAATATTTTCGGCATTTGGGAAAAACTGTTGTAAAGCCCTTGTAACAATGGCATTGCGTCCGGTACTCGAACAACCAGCACCAAAATAATGTATCGCACGAATATCTTCTGCATATTTACATAAACCAACAGAAGCTTCCATTTCTTTAAAAATATGTTCTTCCGTATGGAAAAACGGGTTAAAACCCATGGTACTTATTTTTTCAATATCTGCTTCTGTTCCCGGATCTACTACTTTCCAATCGCATTTGGTGGAACCGCTGTCTGCTATTAATATCATACTGTGTTTTATCTTTTAATTACGAATTTAATACTTTGTATTCTTAGTGGATTAGTTCAACCAAAGAAAATGCCCGCTTATTGATTGGTCATGCTTAATAATATTGAAATAATAATAACCTGATTTTGATATTGAAGCATTTTGATTTTTACCGTCCCATTGAAAAATATAGGAAATCCCATTTTGCTGTTTTGATTTGATTTTCCGGATTATTTTGCCTGAAAAATCATAAATAATTAATTCCAT
>JAJRWN010000098.1 GCA_024276745.1 Bacteroidota bacterium | reverse complement strand
GTTAACCCTGCTTTCAAATGTATTTACCAACCTAAACCTCACCGACATCGAAACGTGTTATAAGCTTTTTGACACAAAAATCATTCAATCTGTAAAACTGAGAGAAAAGCGATTTGGATTCGAACCCGAAATAACTGCCAAAATATCGCGCATTCCCAACATCCGTATTTACGAAGTAGGCATTTCATACTATGGCAGGGTATATGAAGAAGGCAAAAAAATAGGCTGGCGTGATGGTTTTATGGCCATCTACTGCATTTTTAAATATGGTTTGTTCAATATTAATTGAAATAGATACGACTATAGCCTGGGGTTTGAATTAGCATTTTTATTATGGAAGAATTAAGTAAAAGTAAACTATTGCTCCGTTGGAAAGATGAGTTATTTACAGTAAAGAAAAACAAAAAACAAAAGCTTATTTTTTCTAATCAAGCACTGAATTTAGCCAATAAGATTTATAATAATTATTCCTTAAAAGAAATAACACCCAATATTGATATTTTAAATATGCATATACAATTGTGTGATACAATAGAACAAGGGGGATGCATATTAAATAAATATAGAGTTAATAATGTCCGGTACAATACTACTACTTATAATATCCTAATATCTATTTCAAATAATTTTGAAACAGCTTCATACTATTTTAAAGCATTGCTTGATTACGGCTTAAAACCCAACAATATTACATTTAATATATTACTATCCTATTATACTGATATAAATCAGGCAATGGTTTTAATCAAATCAATGAGAAATTATAATTTACAAGCAGATACAAAAACATATAATGTACTTTTAAGCATAAGCTCTGATAGTAACAAACAGATACAGATATTAAAAGAAATGCAAGAAAAAAATATAGATTGTAACCTTATCACTTACAATACACTCATTTCGAAATCCAGTGATTATAAAACTGCAATAAACTATTTCCATGAACTAAAAAGAAAGTATTTCACTCCTTCTATCAATACTTTTACTACTTTACTCAAAAGAGCAATAACAAAGCAAGATATAAAGGAGCTTGAGAGATTAATACAATATGAAGGCATACCCGTAAATGCATCATGGAGGCAGATTATGAAAAAGAAAAAAGATTGGTAAAGCTGTAATTACAAAGCATTTTATCATTTTCCGGTCTGCACTTTCGAAATGCAAATCAACAATAAACATAGTCCGCATGCTCACTACAAATATTTCTGATAAGATAGTGAGTAAAGTCATCCAAAAATTCATTCGATTCTCATCAAAATCTTCTTACATTTGCGCCATTATTTTCAGACACTACAAAATCATTTGAAAATAGCATTATGATAATTGGAATTTTAAAAGAACCTGAAGGCGAAAATCGCGTAGCCATTTTACCTGAAGGAGCAAAAAGTCTGGCTGATTTAGGCGTAGAAAGCATCTTGGTAGAAGATCAAGCAGGTATGCGTGCTTTTGCTTCAAATGTCGCCTACGAAACAGCAGGTGCCACCATCAGCAACAGAGCCGATATATTGACTACCGCTGATCTTATAATAGGTATTCACCGGCCCGAAGCCAATGAACTAAAAAGTGTGAAAAAGGGAGCTACTTTGCTGGCCGTATTTCAGCCTTTGGGTGATGCCGAGAATGTAATTGCATGGCGAGATTCGGGATACACTATTTTCAGTATGGATATGGTGCCGAGAACAACCAGAGCACAGTCTATGGATATTTTATCATCACAGGCAACAGTGGCCGGATACAAAGCTGTTTTGATGGCAGCCGGTAATCTACCCACTTTTTTCCCGATGTTGATGACTGCAGCAGGGACCATTATTCCTGCAAAAGTTTTGATTTTAGGTGCCGGAGTAGCCGGTCTTCAGGCCATTGCCACAGCACGTAAATTAGGGGCAGTAGTAGAAGCTTTTGATGTACGGACAGCCGTAAAAGAAGAAGTAGAAAGTCTGGGAGCAAAATTTGTAGAAGTCGAAGGAGCTACCGATGATAAAGCAGCAGGCGGTTATGCAGTAGAACAAACCGAAGAATATAAAAAGAAACAGGCACAAGCCATTCAAGAACATGCCATTAAATCGGATGTTGTGATATGCACAGCTCAAATACCGGGCAGAAAAGCACCAGTATTAATCACCGAAGACACCCTGAACAGCATGAAACCGGGTACTGTTATTATCGACCTTGCCGCCAGCACAGGTGGTAATTGTGCACTAAGTAAAAACGAGCAAATTGTTGACGTAAACGGTGTGAAAATATTCGGATATAGCAATTTACCTTCCGATATGCCTGCCGATGCCAGTAAAATGTTTACAAAAAATGTAATCAATTTTACCAAGCTTATTATTAAAGACGGTCAATTAGATTTGAACTTTGAAGATGATATTGTTGCCGGTACTTGCATCACACATAATAAAGAAATTTACAACGAACGAGTAAAATCAATGATTGCAAACTAAAACGAATCCTCATGGATAATTTTTTTCAGTTTTTTATTGATAACAGGGACTTCATTTATTTGATTATCCTTTCCATATTTCTTGGAATTGAAGTCATTTCGAATGTACCTGCTATTTTGCATACACCATTAATGTCGGGAGCCAATGCCATTCACGGAGTGGTTATCATAGGAGCCATTATCGTAATGGGTCATGCCGACAGCAACAATACCTTGGCTATGATACTCGGTTTTATTGCGGTCTTATTGGGTACCCTTAATGTGGTTGGTGGTTTTGTAGTTACCGACCGGATGTTGGAAATGTTTAAAAAGAAAGATAAAAAATAAATACTGCGATGAATCTATTATCTCAGATTGGCATTTTGGAATTGTCTTATGTAGTTGCATCTGTAACTTTTATATTAGGATTAAAAATGCTAAGTAATCCAAAAACTGCGCGAAAAGGTAATCTAATCGCTGCTTTCGGAATGGGTTTGGCTATTTTAACCACTATTCTTTTTCACCGCGACCCGGATACAGGCGAACACATAAAAAATATAGGTTGGATTATCGGAGCACTCTTAATCGGTACCGTTGGAGGTGCCTGGGTGTCCAGAATTGTGAAAATGACCGCTATGCCGCAAATGGTATCCTTTTTTAACGGAATGGGAGGTGCTACGGCTGCATTAATCGGTATGATTGAGTTTAATAAACTGGCCTTGCACGGTGTCGAAGGTTCATTATTAAATGGCCATGTTCTTGTGATGGTTTTAGGGGTATTCATCGGGTCGGTTTCTTTTGCCGGTTCCATGATTGCTTATGGAAAATTGGAAGGAAAAATCAAGGACAAAGCCTTACCTTTCCAGCATACGATTAACCTCATTATGCTGGTAGTTATTCTTGGTCTTGGAGCTTTCATTATGTTGCAAGATGCTCCTGACATGAATTTATTTTTTGTGCTCATGGGGCTTTCATTAGTTTATGGGGTTTTCTTTGTATTGCCCATTGGCGGAGCCGATATGCCCGTAGTTATTTCTTTGCTTAATTCATTTACCGGACTTGCTGCTGCCATGGGAGGATTTCTTTACAATAATATGGCTATGCTTACCGGTGGTATCCTCGTTGGTTCGGCCGGTACTATTCTTACCATATTGATGTGCAAAGCAATGAACCGTTCGCTACTCAATGTAGTCATTGGTTCATTTGGTGGAAGTGCAAAAGGAGGAAGTGGTACAAGCAGTGAAAGTGGTGGTACCTATCGCGAAACCAATCCCTCTGATACAGCCATTATGTGCGCTTATGCCAATCAGGTAATGATTGTTCCGGGCTACGGTTTGGCCGTTGCTCAAGCCCAACACACCTGCCACGAATTTGAAAAAATGCTTAGTAACCGTGGTGTAAATGTAATCTATGGCATCCATCCTGTAGCAGGCCGTATGCCGGGACACATGAATGTCTTACTCGCTGAGGCTGATGTGCCCTACGACAAACTGATTGAAGCAGACGATGCCAATCCGATGTTGGCCAATACCGATGTAGTGCTCGTAATTGGTGCCAACGATGTGGTCAATCCGGCTGCCAAGGACGATCCTTCAAGTCCGATTTTCGGTATGCCTATTATTGATGCTGAAAAAGCAAAACAGGTAATCGTATTCAAAAGAAGCATGCGCCCGGGCTATGCCGGTATTGAAAACAGATTGTTTTTTAACAGCAATACCGGTATGTTATTCGGGGATGCTAAAGATTCTTTGGAGAAATTAATTAGCGAATTGAAAAATATGTAAATAAGCTTTCTTTACATTATTGAAAAGCGCATCAATCGATGCGCTTTTTTTTATCGATTACGATGTGTAAGCTGATTCAATATATCTATTAATACTTTTGTCTCGCTTTGGTTGATTTGAAGCGCTTCAATTCCAATGATTGCTTGATCAGAATATTTTCTTATGCTCGATTTTGTTACTGAATCAATATCTAAATCATGGTATAACTTTCTGACGGAATGTATCTTATCTTCCTCCTTAAGCGTCTGATTGTACAGCAAATCGTGTAATAATTTTTTTTGTGGTTCACTAGCCTTTTCCATTGCACTTAGCAATAAAAAGGTTTTCTTGTTCCGGACAATATCACCACCTCTTTTTTTTCCGAATTGATGGAGTTCCCCAAAAGTATCAAGCCAATCATCCTGGATTTGGAAAGCCATACCCATATTTAAACCAATCTGAAAATAAGCATCGGCAAGGGCTGGCGAACAAGCAGCCGTTAAAGCACCCATTTTCATTGATGCTCCAATCAAATGAGCTGTTTTTAAGCCAATCATTTTTAAATATTCGGTCAGCGCTACATTTTCATTCGTTTCGAACTCCATATCCAATTGCTGACCTTCGCATACCGAAAGTGCTGAATGATTCAACGCTTTAAACAATTCAATTTGAATGTCGGATGTATAGGCTTCCAATTGACGATAAGCACTTATCAACAGAGCATCACCCGAAAGAATGGCTGCATCACGTCCGAATTGGTAAAACACACTTGCTTTACCCCGTCTGATGGGGGCTTCATCCATAATGTCGTCATGCAATAAGGTGAAATTGTGAAACAGTTCGACAGCTAAAGAAGCAGGCAAAGCTTTATTAATATTTCCTCCGGCCATTTCGGCACTAATCAAAGTAAGCACAGGTCGTAGCCGTTTGGCAGGCAATTGTAAAGTATAGCGGATGGGAGTATATAAAGATTGAGGAGAAGTAAATTTTAGTGTTCCAAGCGCTTGATCTACCGCATTTTTATACTGTTCATATTGTTTCATCTCCATAAGGCTTCAATCAGGAACCAATACAAAATCAATTCTTCTTTTTTCGGGATCAGCATGAACGACTTGAACCTTTACTAAATCGCCCAGACGATACATTTGACCGGTATCGGTACCCATGATTCTGTTTCCTTTCATTTCATAAACAAAATCATCCCAGTGAAGACTTGACATGGGGACCAGCCCCTCGCATTTATTTTCAATAATTTCTACAAATATGCCAAAGTGAACAATACCGGTTATGATACCTTCAAAACTTTCTCCAATATAATTTTGGATAAATTCAACTTGTTTCAATTTAATCGATTCGCGTTCGGCACTCATGGCTTTCCGTTCTCTTACCGAACAACGGACACATTGTTTTTCAATAGTGGCTTCACTATAATTATAATCAGCATTCAAATATTGTTGCAATAATCTGTGCACCATCACATCGGGATAGCGCCTGATAGGAGAAGTAAAATGCGTGTAATAAGAAAATCCAAGTCCGAAATGCCCTATATTATGCGTGGTATAAACTGCTTTGGCCATCGACCTGATAGCAAGTTGTTCAAGGGCGTTTTGCTCCGGTTTTCCTTTAACCTCTTCCATCAATTTATTCAATGCCTTCGGAATCTGCGTGGGATTATCAATTTGAATTTGGTATCCGAAACTACGGGCAAAAGCAACAAAATCATCGAGCCTTTCGGGATCAGGCTCATCATGTACCCGGTAAACAAAAGGTAATGATTGGCGTTTGCCTGCCGCTTTTTTAGCAATGAATGCGGCAACCGATCTATTGGCCAGCAACATAAAGTCTTCAATCAGCAAATGAGCATCTTTTCTCTCCTTAATTTTCACACCAAGCGGTACGCCATCCAAATCAACAATAAATTGTACTTCGGCCGTTTCGAAACTAATCGCACCATGTTTATATTTATCATCACGCAGTTTAGCGGCTATCCGATTTAATATCTTTAGCTCTTCAGATAATTCTCCTTTTCCTGTTTCAATGCGTTCTTGTGCTTGCTCATAGGTAAATCTTTGATTAGATTTTATCACCGTACGTCCAAACCATTCATGAAGCACTTTACCCTGATTATTCATTTGAAAAACTGCCGAGAAACAAAGTTTTTCTTCATCAGGACGCAGGGAGCAGGTTTGATTAGATAGAGTTTCGGGCAGCATGGGTAATACCCTGTCCACCAAATAGACCGAAGTACCCCTTTTATAGGCTTCCCGGTCGAGTGCAGTACCGGGTTTTACAAACCAACTGACATCGGCAATATGAATGCCTATTTCATAGCGGTTTTTATCCATCACTCTAAACGAAATAGCATCATCAAAATCTTTGGCATCTTCGGGGTCGATGGTAAACGTGAGTATATCCCTGAAATCCCTCCGTTTATGATAGGCATCCTCAGGCATATTTCCAGCAGCCAATGCAGCCTCTGCCAATACTTCGTCAGGAAAATGAATCGGAAAACCGTTTTGTACCAAAATAGCTTTCATTTCGGTATCATTATCACCAACAACACCTAATTTTTCAACAATTTCACCGCTTGGGTTTTTCTCATCATCCGCCCATGTTTTAATCTTTACAATTACGCGGTCACCAGATTTCAATCCTTGCTTTACCGCATTGGCAATAAAAAAGTCACAATTAGTATTTTGATAATCCGGTACAACGAAAGCATGTTGTTTGTATAGTTGAACCGTACCTACAAAATCTTCCCTGCTTCTTTCCAGTATTTCTACAATTTCACCTTCAGGTCTTTTTTTACCATTAGACTGGTATAAAGCCACTTTCACGCGGTCGCCATCAAAGGCACGATTCACCTTGGAAGCACTAATAAATATATCTTGTGTAAAAGCATCTGAAATTACAAATGCATTGCCCGAAGGGGTCATGTCAAGAATCCCCTCAACATACTGACCACTTATTTTGGACTTCCTCATACCATAAGCATATTTGCCGCGGCTGCTTTGAATGATATGCCCTCTTTCGTGCAATTCACTCAATACTTTTTGAATGGTTTCCTTTGAATATCGATTCGAAAATTCAGCGGCAATTTTTGAAAATCCAATAACTTTTCCCGGATGAGATTTTAAATATCTCAGGATTAATTTCTGAGGAGGTTCTTGATGTTTTTTTCTTTTTTTACTCATTGATAACAGTGCAAAGATAAGCCGTCATTATTAAAACAATATTAAATAATTTTTATTAAATCCTAAAGTGAATTTTTAGGACACGAAAAGCGCTTAAAGTTACGATAATAGTTTTTATACAACGATAAGTTTTATCATTATGCAGCGCTAAAATAGCCTGTTTCTTTGCAGTAAAACAGCACATAATGAAACAATCATTCAGAAAGCATTCATGGGCCGAACCCTATAAAATAAAAATGGTTGAGTTGCTCGATATGAATGAACGCGAAGATCGCGAAAACTTCCTGCGGGAAGCAGGCTACAATACCTTTTTGTTGAAATCAAAAGATGTATATATCGATTTATTGACCGATAGCGGTACTTCTGCCATGAGCGACCGGCAATGGTCAGGATTAATGATGGGAGACGAAGCTTATGCAGGAAGCCGGAATTTTTATCATCTTGAGGATGCGGTCAGAAAATTTTACAGTTATAAGCATGTAGTACCGACCCATCAGGGACGTGGTGCCGAGCATATTATCAGTCAGATAATGATAAAACCGGGTGATATCATTCCCGGTAATATGTATTTCACTACTACCAAATTGCATCAGGAGTTGGCCGGAGGCATATTTAAAGATGTGATTATTGACGAAGCACATGATTCTGAAAGTGAATTTCCGTTCAAAGGTAATATTGACCTCGATAAATTAGATGCACTCGTTAAAACCTACGGTGCCGAAAAGATTCCATACGTAGCCATGGCAACATCAGTGAATATGGCCGGAGGACAACCCATTTCGATGAGCAATCTGAAAGCACTGCGTACTTATACTCAAAAACATGGCATAAAGATTATTCACGACATGACGCGGGTAGCTGAAAACGCCTGGTTTATAAAACAAGGTGAAGAAGGATATGCTGATAAATCGGTAGCTGAAATTGTTTACGAAATTTGTTCGCTTACCGATGGTGCAACCATGAGTTCGAAAAAAGATGCCATGGTAAACATCGGTGGTTTTTTGGCTATCAACGATGATGATTTATTTGATGAAGCCCGGAATATGGTGGTTGTTTACGAAGGTCTGCATACCTATGGTGGTATGGCCGGTCGCGATATGGAAGCATTGGCTATCGGCATTGAAGAATCGGTTTCCGATAATCATATGCATGCACGTATCGGACAGGTTCAATATCTTGGCGAACAATTATTGCGTTACGGTGTGCCTATCATTAAGCCTATTGGAGGTCATGGTATTTTTATTGATGCTAAAAAATTCTTAGCCCACATTCCGCAAGCTCAATTCCCTGCCCAACGACTGGCCGCTGAAATCTATCTTGATGCAGGCGTCCGCACCATGGAAAGAGGTATTGTTTCGGCCGGCAGGAATAAAGAAAGCGGTGAGCATAATTTCCCAAAACTTGAATTGGTAAGGGTAACTATTCCAAGAAGAGTTTACACACAAGCTCATATGGATGTAATTGCCGAATCAATCGGAAATGTTTATTCTTACCGGCATGAAATAAAAGGTATGAAAATGATTTACGAGCCTAAATATTTGCGCTTTTTTCAGGCTCGTTTCGAACTTTTATAACCATTCGTTTCTCATTAGCATAACAAATCAGGGCTGCCTGAAAGGGTGGCCTTTTTTTGCCGCTTATTCACTTAAGTAAGATTGATAATTGTATTTATTCACATCCTTTACTTCAAACTGCTCAAGTATTTTATGCTCAGGCTGCTTGAGTATCTTTCTAAGCAATTGAATTTCTTCGTCCTGCACTCCTACCCCCTGCATATTCCCATAGCGGTCAAACACTTCCATTACAATGCCCATATCCGCTTCGTTTACAAAAGATACATTGTGACCGGCTTTTTCGAGCTGTCCGACCAAATGTTCACGCATATAAAAATACTGAAATACCAACTGTTTAAAGTTCTTTTCTATCAAAGTATAAGCAACCCGTAAATTGAGATTATTCATACAATCTTTATAAACCCGAGGATATTCCTTTTTGGCATATAGAAGATACCAGGAAATAAACACTTTAAATTCGTAATAAGACGATAAGGAAGAACATACATCACCTATATACAGCAACCAGCTTTCGGCATCTATATATCCTTTCGCCACCACATTCAGGTAATAATTATACAAATTGAATGAAGCCAGTGTTCCCTGATAATAGGCCGAAAATTCATCCATCATACCGTAAATACCATTTATCTGCGAACCCAAATAAGGGTCTTCATTTCCGATATAGGTATCATAGCGAAAAATGTTCTTTTGAAGACGATTAGATACAAATTTATTCAGCTCATGAGCATTATACACTTCACCTATGGGTACTCCGATTTCGATACCTTCACCCACATAATAGCCTGCCCCATTTTCGCGCACACCAATCATGTAATTTCTGCGATGGCAGGTTTCGTGAACTACTGTACCAAAATCAGAAACCAACGCTTGTTTTCTTCCGGCATCGGTAAACTTTTCAATGGCATAAGCCGGCTCTGCCGTAAGCAAACGATACGCATCCGGACTATAAAGTTTAGCTAAGCGGAGAATTTGTTTTCGTTGCCAATTTACATCAGGGCTATGAGCCCTAAGAAAAAAAGGTCCTAGTATTAGAAAAAGAGTAATGAGACTGCGCATTGAATGATTATTATGGTTTAAAATGGAACGAAAAAGTTTGGAAAATTAGTACCCGCTATGCCGGCATCGGAGTAGTTTTGAACGGTTTGAGCAGGTAATAAAAGCATTTCAGACAGCCTCAAGTACTTCGATAATTGATTAAAATAAACTCATACTCTGATCAATACTAATTAAAACAAGTTTTTGTTTACATCAATTGGAATAAAAACTCCCCTATCTTGCATCAAAATTCATAAAACCGGTATCCGTTAAAAAAATAAGCCTGTAAACGGATAGCTGATTAATGATATATTTTCTCTTAGTCTATCATCATTAATGTCCTGCAAAAGTATAGTACTAGTCATAAAACAATCTGACAATAACGTTTTAACCTAAAAGAAAATGAAAGCAATAATCTCCGCCAAATATGGATTACCGGAAGTACTTGTCATGCGCGAAATTGACAAGCCAGAGGCCAACGAACAGGAGATAAGAATAAATTTTAAATTTGATCAAATTATCGATGCACCCCCCTATATCTATTGGGGGCATAAAAAAGGACATGTTACCCTAAGGATGCCTGAAGAATCTTTGGCTAAGGGGTGCTCAATACAAAGAACAAATACTCCGGTGCTGAAAGGAAAAAATAAGTATTGATAATTTTTATATTTTCATTGCTATACCCGGTTGTGAAACGATCAATGAAAAAAGAGCTTTCGTCAAAGCGCTATCCTAATTTTATTGATTTTTTAATCTGCCTAAGCTTTATAAAAGTAATTGTAATTACTAATTTAGGCCATTTATTAAACGAAAAAATCGATAAATGAATAAGATTACGCACTCGATTTATGTAGGTATAATGATAAGCATCGTAATTTTCGTGCTATTCTATTTAACTTATTTTGGATATTCTTATTACAGACTCCCCATGGAAGAGCGTTTTTATCATCCTCAATACAACTGGTTTAAACCATCAGGTGTATTCGGTCATGGATTAGGCATTATCGGTACCTTAATGATGATTATAGGTGTTGGTTTATACATCGCGCGGAAACAATATGGTTTTATGGAACGCTATCTTAGGATAAAATACTTATTGGAATTTCATATTTTCCTATGCACATTGGGACCTATCCTTGTAATTTTTCATACCTCATTTAAGTTTGGTGGTTTGGCAAGCATCTCATTATGGAGTATGGTTGCAGTAGTAGCAAGCGGAGTAATCGGTCGGTTTATTTACAATCAAATTCCGCATAATATTAAAGGGGAAGCCTTGGGAAGCGGACAAATACAAATGATGCGCGATAAGTTAATTGCCGAATTAAGGGAACAATCCATTTTTTCAGAAGAAGAGTTGAATGAACTGATGCAGGGTAAAAATAGCCGGAACCGGAAATCAAAAGCTAAAAGTTTCCTAAAAAGTAAACCAATACAAGCGGCACAACGAAGACAAATTTTTAACGTATTAAAAGCAGAACGTAAGCTAAAACAGCGTATGCGAAACCTGAAACGCATGAAATCGCTATTCAAATATTGGCATGTTGCTCATAAGCCGTTTGCAATAATTATGCTTATCATAGCGATTATACATGTTGGAGTAACGATTACTTTAGGTTATAGATGGATTTTCTGATGGAAGTAGTTTTAGAAGAATTAGTCATATATGGAATTATTGCAGTGTTGTGCTTTGGCATCGTAGCTTATTATTTGCTCCGAAGAAAGAAAAGATCAAAAGTAGTAGTAGAAAAAATTCAGATTGCTAAAGAAGAAGGTAGATTTGAACCTGTTTCATTACACCCGTATATTGATTTAACCGCCTGCATAGGTAGTGGCGCATGTGTAAAAGCATGTCCTGAAAAAGACATCATCGGATTGGTTGACGGTAAGGCAATGGTCATCAATGCGACCAATTGCATTGGTCATGGAGCTTGTTTTCATTCTTGCCCGGTAGAAGCCATCAGTCTGCGCATTGGTACCGAAAAACGGGGAGTAGATTTGCCACATATCAAACCAAATTATGAGACCAACATAAAAGGTATTTATATCGCAGGAGAATTAGGCGGCATGGGTCTAATAAAAAACAGTACCAAACAAGGCAAACGGGCTGTTGCCAACATAGCCGAAGATAAAAAACCGAGTAAAGAAGGGGTACTTGATTTAGCGATAATTGGAGCAGGTCCGGCCGGTATTGCCGGAGCGCTGAGTGCAAAGAAACATAACTTATCTTTTACCGTTCTTGAGCAAGACTCGCTGGGAGGCACCGTTTTTTCCTATCCCAGACAAAAAGTAGTGATGACCCGGCCGATGAAATTACCACTTTATGGGAAAGTGAAATTATTTGATACCAATAAAGAAGAATTACTCAATCTATGGAATAAAGTATTGAGTGAAAACAATATAAAAATACGAGAACATGCAAAAGTCAATAAAATTGTTCCAATAGAAAATGGTGATTTCAGATTAGAGATTAACGGATCAGAACCCGTATTAGCCAGACAAATACTGATAGCTATTGGCCGGAGAGGCTCACCCCGTAAATTAAATATTCCCGGTGAAGAATTACCTAAAGTTACCTATCGATTGCTTGAGCCTGAAAGAATTAAAGACAAAAAAATTCTTGTTGTCGGTGGTGGTGATTCTGCGGTAGAGTCGGCTATGTTGCTAATGGATAATAATGAAGTTACTTTATCATACAGGAAAGAAAATTTTGCCCGAATCAAAGCAAAAAATAAAACCCTTATTGATAAAGCAATTACCAATCAACAACTGGCTGTTTTGTATAATTCCAATGTATTGGAAATAAAAGAGGATGAAGTAATTATCGGTTTTAACAAAAAAACGGAAACCCTTGAACTTCCAAACGATTTGGTTTATATATTTGCCGGAGGAGAACTTCCGATAAGATTTTTGAAAGAAGCCGGTATAAACGTTGAAAAGAAATTTGGTAAGATTGTAAAAAAACATCGTAAAAAGTAATCATTTG
The DNA here is from genome assembly GCA_024276745.1 of Bacteroidota bacterium. Classification (GTDB taxonomy): domain Bacteria; phylum Bacteroidota; class Bacteroidia; order Chitinophagales; family S012-47; genus JAJRWN01. Next base: position 19,679 of record JAJRWN010000098.1, on the reverse strand, counting down.
AGAAAAATATTTTTCATATTTATCTTGTTTTTTTCGGCTGCAAAGATAATCCTTGGACAAATCTCTCCGGGCCCCTTGTCTGAATTGCATAAACAACTGGAAGGTATCAGCAATTGTACACAATGCCATTCGATTGGAAGCAAAGTACCTAATCAGAAATGTCTGGCCTGCCACAAAGAAATTCAATCGCTCATCAATAAAAGACGGGGATATCATGTATCTACTCTTGTTAAATCAAAATCATGTATCGAATGTCATAATGAACATCATGGCAGACGATTTGATTTAATTCGCTTTGATGATACAAATTTTGACCATACCCTTGCAGGCTACAAACTCCAAGGAAAGCATAAAACCTTAAAATGTCGCGATTGTCATAAACCGAAAAATATAGCGAACAGCAGAATAAGGAAAGTTAAAGAAACCTATTTGGGAATGGGGCAGGCTTGCCTTAGTTGTCATGACGATTACCACCAGGGCACATTAGATAAAACATGTACAAAATGCCATAATTTAAATGCCTGGGATCCTGCACTAAAATTTGATCATAAGAACACAAAATTCAAATTAAAAGGTGCCCACCAAAAAGTAGACTGCCTGAAATGTCATAAAAAGACAACAAAAAATAATCAGGATTACCAGGAATTTTCCGGCATATCCCATTCCAATTGCACCTCCTGCCACAAAGACCAGCATCAAGGTTCATTTGGAAAAAATTGTAAAGAATGTCATAACGAAAATAGTTGGGTTAACTTAAATTCCGGTATTCAATTTGATCATAGTAAAGCAGATTTTCAACTGCTTGGTATGCACCGTAAAGTTGATTGCAGGAAATGTCACACAAGCGGACATTACACCACTGCCATAGATTTCAGCCATTGTAAGAATTGCCATAAAGATTATCATAAAGGACAATTTAAAGCAGAAAATCCCTCCTCAGATTGCCAGGATTGCCATACCGTACAATCACCGTTTACTTTTACACTTTTCGGCCCGGAAGAACATGAGAAAAATGATTTCAAACTCGAAGGCTCTCATTTGGCCACACCCTGTTTTGCCTGTCATGTAAAAGAAAAAAGATGGGAATTCAAAGGTATTGGCAGTGCTTGTGTAGATTGCCATAAAGATATCCATAAAGACAAAATTGATGAACAATATTATCCTGATCAAGATTGCACTCAATGTCATAATCGGGAAACATGGTCGCAGGTAAACTTTGACCACAGCAAAACAGATTGGAATTTGGAAGGACCTCATTTAACAGCATCCTGCAAATCCTGTCATTTCAAAGCAAGTGAAGATAGCGACACAATTATTCAACAATTTAATTCGTTAGAGTCAGACTGTATCACATGCCATACCAATAAACACGGAGATCAGTTTGCAGAAAATGGCAAAACCGACTGTACAAAGTGTCACAGCGTAAACCAAAAATGGAAGCCCGATAAGTTTAATCATAGTGAAACATTATTCCCTCTGACCGGTAAGCACAAAGACTTGCAATGCCAATCATGCCATAAAGCTGAAGTACAAAAAGACAATAATAAAGGTATTGATTACAAAATAAAAAAATTCAAATGTATAGATTGTCATTCATCCTGATGGTGATTATGGCCGGAGGATATCTGCAAGCACAGAACCCTCATGGAGATCATCTGAAATTCGATTGTAAAGTTTGTCATAGTCCGGATAGTTGGACTTTTAACCGCGACAGTTCCACTTTTCTGCATGCAAGCACAGGTTTCGTATTGGAAGGTGCACATAAAAATGCAGATTGTACCGATTGTCATAAGAATTTAAATTTCACTGGTACGGAGAATGAATGTATCGCCTGCCATACCGATGTACACAGCATGTCGGTAGGAAACGATTGTGTTCGATGCCATAATGCCGACAACTGGCTGGTAGATAATATACCGGAATTACACGAAGAAAATGGATTTCCATTACACAATCAACATAAATTGGCCAATTGTGTGGATTGTCATAAATCAGAAACAAATCTTCGCTGGGACAGAATTGGAAATGATTGTGCATCATGCCATTTACCGGCATACAATACAGCTACGAATCCTAATCATGTAACTGCAGGATTTTCAACCGAATGTGCTCAATGTCATGATCCGGAAGCACGCAGTTGGAATGGAAGCGGTGATTTTCATTTTTACTTCCCACTGGTAGGCGGTCACGATATTTCAGACTGCTCTGCCTGTCATGACGTAACTAATTTTAGTGATATTTCTCCCGAATGTTATTACTGTCATAAATCCGATTATGAAGGAGTTACATCAATTAATCATATAGCCGGTAATTTTAGTAAAGATTGTACCGAATGTCATAGTATGAACGCTTGGACACCCGCTACGCTGAAAAGTCATGATGCCTTCCCGCTGACAGGTGTTCATGATATTGCAGATTGTGCCAAATGTCACGATGTTACCGATTACAGCAATATATCATCCGATTGTGTATCCTGCCATTTGAATGATTATAATAATGCCGCCTCAGTAGATCATGTAGGCGCTAATTTTAGCAAAAATTGTTTGGATTGCCACAATTTGAATGGATGGTCACCGGCATTATTTGATGACCATGATGCTCAGTTTTTCCCTGTATTTTCAGGCAAACATGCCGGCACCTGGAAAACCTGTGACGAATGTCATACTACGGCTGGCGATTATACTACTTTCAGCTGTATAGATTGTCATGAACACAGCGATAAAAACAAATTAGACAATAAACATGATGGTGAGAAAAATTATGTTTATCAAAGTGATGCATGCTTCGACTGTCATCCAAAAGGAAAAGAATAGGTAAAATACCCTTTATGAAAAGCACATTAAAGTTTACATTGTCTACAATAGCTATATGTATAACCATATCAACACAGCTATGGGCTCAAAATCCTGAACATCAGCAACAGATTACCGGTACCGTTAGTTATGTAACCTCTCAAAATATTTATCTGCGTTTTGATAATACCGCTGTATTACAGATAGATGATACCCTTTTTATATCGCGTAACGGAAATAATCAGGCATGTTTAATACTGAAGAAAAAATCATCCGTATCGTGTATGGCAGAACGAATCGGTGATTGTTCTTTAAAGCAGGGTGACCAGGTTACTTATTACTATACACCAAAAATCATTGAAACCGAAAATCCGGAAAAAACAGATACCGACAGCAGCTCTGTCAATCCCGGAGATAACATTGTTGAACAAAACAATAAAACGAAAAACAAACATCGAAAACGCTCTTTGGAAGATATAGACGGAAAAGTATCCCTTTCGAATTATTCCACTACCGGAATTGGTGGAATAAACAGCCGTTCGGTAGCCCGGGTAATGGTAGATGCAGAACATATTGGAAATTCGAAATTCTCAATTTATAATTACGCCTATTTTCGTTTCAATTCACTGAGCGACAGTGGTGAAAAACGTACGCTGAACAGACTGAATATTTATGAGTTAAACCTACGGTATGATTACGATTCCAGTTTGAGTTTCAGCATAGGAAGAACCATCAGCCGAAGGATGTATTCCATTGGGGCTATGGACGGAATAACGGCCGAAAAACAATGGAAAAATTTTTATACGGGTATTGTAGCCGGTTTTCGACCCGATCCGGTAAACTATGGATTAAACTTTAACTTATTTCAATTTGGAGCTTATGCCGGTTTATATCACGATCCTTCTCATCATAATAGCACCAATATTGGATTTATCAACCAAACTAATGCAGGACGAACAGACAGGCGATACTTGTATGTTCAACATCGAAGTGAATTAGGGAAAAATGTCCGTTTGTTTGCTTCTACCGAAATAGATTTATATGAAAAAGATACTGCCAATACGGTAACGAACAAATTGCGGCTAACTTCTGTTTATTTGTCTGTACATTACCGCGTCAACAGTAAACTCAGACTAATGGCTTCCTACGATGTTCGAAAAAATATTATTTTATACGAATCCTTTGCTTCAAGCCTGGATTTGCTTACACAAAATGATCCTTACAGAGGAGGTTTACGCCTGAGATTAAACTACCGGATTAACCGGAATTTATATGCCGGTATCAGCGTCAGCAATCGCGCTCAAAGCGATGGACAAAATAATTATTCAAATGCAAACTTGTACTTTAATATATCAGATTTACCCGGTATCGGAGGACGATTGATGAATACGATTAGTATAAACCGGAATTACAGCTATCAGTATTATTCGCTATCAACAAGATATACAAAAGATTTGGCAAACAATAAAATATCATTATCGCCAAGCAGCCGGATAATGGTTTATGATTACACACGCTTTAGTTTAGCACCATTTATTCAACTATATTTGGGTTTAGATGCTTATTACCGCATTTCCAAAACATGGAGTATCGGTGCCGCTTATGAATTCTCTGCTATAAGAGGAACTAATTTCAATCGCTTTAATACCCACCTTATCAAAAGATTTTAATAAAATGCAAATATCAAGATACAGTATAATCTGGCTTTTTGTATGGTTCTTGTTGAGCAATTGTTCGCATAAAAAACGTATTGGCCCGAGCAAGGAAAAGTTGAATGCTACCACGGAAACCGGTATTTTTAACAAAGACCACCAGGATGCCCCACCCGACCAGATCGTCCATCAGGTGAAAATACTGGAATTGCTCAACACGGATAAATATTCTTATCTGAAAGTAATTGAACAAGATGAACCTTATTGGATTGCTACGGTAAAATCAGATTATAGAATCGGTGATACCTATTTATACAGGGGAGGCCTGTTGAAGACAAATTTTCACAGCGAAGAATATGACCGGGTTTTTGAAAAATTATATCTGGTTTCTGAAATCAAAAAACTGCCTGATAATGGTCAGATGATTGCTGTAAATACACAAGAATCTGAATCAAATACCATCAGCAAAAATTTCAAAAAACCCGATATTGAGGGACTTACCGATTTATCTGAAATTGTTTCTTCACCGGAAAAGTATAAAGGTAAAACGGTGAAAGTATATGGTGAAGTAATGAAGGTAAATCCTGATATCATGGACCGGAACTGGCTACATATCAAAGACGGTACGGCCGATGATTTTGATTTTGTCATTACCACTCAATCTTTTATCCCTGTCGGTCATGCCATTGCGTTTGAAGGCAGCATTGCTATAAATAAAGATTTTGGAGCAGGTTATACGTATGCTATTATTATGGAAAATGCAAAACCAATAAAATAAATGCACAACATCCTACAAAAGCTGAAAAAAATATTTTTTAGACTCTTTAATAATAATGCTGCCGCTATTTACATGCTTGTGTTTGCACTGGCCATAGCGATAGCCACTTTTATCGAAAACGATTTTGGTACAAGTGCCGCACAGAAATTAATTTTCAAGGCAAAATGGTTTGAGCTTCTATTGCTCTTATTCTCCATTACCCTCATTGCCAATGTTTTCAGATACCGTTTCATACAACAAAAGAAATGGGCATTATTGATTTTTCACTTAGCTATTGTGATTATTATTACAGGTGCAGGTATAACCCGTTATTTCAGTTACGAAGGAATGATGCATATCAGAGAAGGCGAATCTTCCAATATTATTTATACCAGCGATACTTATCTGAATTTTGAAGCAAATTATAAAGGGGAATCCTACAAATTTCATGAGCCTGTATTATTTGCATCCATTGGAAAAAACCGTTTTCATCAGAGTTATTTGATTGGTGATAAAACAGTAGACATCAAGCTTAAAAAAGTACTACCTAACCCAATGACAAGCCTTGAACATAAGGATCAGGGTCTGGCCATTATAAAAATTGTTTTTGGAAGCAGCGGAGGACGTCAAGAATATTTTCTTCAACAAGGAGAGCAAAAATGGATCAACGGTTTATTGTTTAACTTCAGCAATACTAAATTAAATACGGCCTTTAATATTATATACGAACATGATTCAACCTTTTTCGAAAGCAATAAATCATATATCCAAACCGTGATGGCCGATAGAAGCCGCGATACGCTGACACCCGGCCAACGACATATTCTACGATTAAGATCCATGTATGATAATGGCGATCAACAATTTGTGTTTGGAGCTTTTGAATCAAAAGGAAAAGTAATTGTCAAATCCGGTAATATAAAAGTTGACCGTTCAGGGACTCTTGGATTATTGCTTGACGTAGGCTTGGGTAATGATCATTTTGAGCGCTATATTTATGGAGGTGAAGGCAGAACAGGAAGTCCGCAAATTTTTCAAAACAAGGATATTGCCTTATCCATCAGCTATGGTTCAAAAGAAATCAGCTTACCGTTTAGTCTTTATCTGAACGATTTTATTATGGATCGTTATCCCGGAACCAATAGTCCTGCATCTTATGCCAGCGAAATTACTTTAATAGATCCTTCTGCACAGGTTCAGGAAGATTTTCGTATTTATATGAATCATATTTTGAAATACAAAGGCTATCGCTTCTTCCAGTCTTCCTACGATCGCGATGAAGCCGGCACTTATTTGAGCGTGAATCACGATGCTGTCGGTACTTTGGTAACCTATATCGGTTATGCACTGTTGACCCTCGGAATGCTGATGATTTTCGTAAGTAAAAAAACCCGCTTCAGAAGTTTGTCTGAAAACATTAAAAAATTAAGAGCAAAAACAGCCGTTATTGCCCTGTTGCTAAGCAGTAGCTTGTTGTTTTCTTCAACAACAATAAAAGCTCAAAAACCAGTTGATGCATCTCTTCAAATAGTAATTGCAGAGCATGCCTCACATTTTAGCAGAGTAGTGGTTCAGGATTTTAGCGGTAGAATGAAACCCATGCATACGCTTGACCGGGAATTGATGCGAAAAATAAACGGACACGAAACATTCAGGAAATACTCAGCGGATCAGGTTATTTTATCAATGTATGCCAACAGATCGGCCTGGTTTGGTATTCCCATTATTAAAATGGGAAATCATCCGGATATCGCAAAGCTGCTGGGTGTAAAAGAAAAAAAAGCTGCTTATGATGATTTTTTTGACGAAGAAGGACATTATAAACTAAGCGATGCCATTTCAAAGGCAGACAATATGAATCCTGCCGAACGTGGTATTTTTGAAAAGCAACTGATTAAAGTGGATGAACGACTCAATATTGTGGATATGATTTTTTCAGGAAGTTTTTTCAAAATCATTCCTCTTGAAAACGATCCGAATAATACCTGGGTATCGGAACGTCAACAGCATCAACAAAACCAGCCGGCACAAGACCGGTCGGTAGCCGATGCTTTTTTTAGTTCCTATCGAGAAGCTTTGCACGAATCGATGCACAGCAATGATTATACTTATCCTGATCAAATTATTGAAGAACTTAAAACCTATCAGCAAAGGGCGGGAGCAGCAGTAATGTTATCGGATACCCGTATTAATGCAGAAATATTGTTGAACCGTTCAAAAATCTTTAACCGTTTAGCCTTGTTTGATTTTTTATTGGGCATGGTTTTTATTTCGCTGTTGTTCTTTAGCGTTTTCCGACCGAAGGTACGGATTAAAAAATTACACCTTATTTTGTTGGCACTCGTAATTATTGGCTTTACTCTACACACACTGGGATTGGCTTTCAGGTGGTATGTTTCGGGCCGGGCACCCTGGAGCAACGGCTATGAATCAATGATCTATATTGCCTGGACTTCCACTTTGGCAGGCCTGTTATTTACCCGTAAATCTTTAGGTGCAATGGCGGCTACTTTGGTATTGGCCGGTACGGTACTTATGATTGCCATGCTGAGCTATCTCGATCCTGAAATTACCCCTTTAGTACCCGTATTGAAATCATATTGGCTGACCATTCATGTAGGTCTTGAAGCTGGTAGCTATGGCTTTTTGATGCTCGGAGCAATTATCGGATTAATCAATCTTCTGCTTTTCGGAATACTGAACAAGAACAACAAAAAAAGGATTATCAGAATTGTTAAAGAAATGTCGTATATCAGCGAAATGACCCTTATTGGCGGTTTAGTAATGCTTAGCATAGGAACCTATTTGGGCGGTGTTTGGGCCAACGAATCGTGGGGCAGATATTGGGGGTGGGATGCCAAAGAAACATGGGCATTGGTTTCCATTTTGGTCTATGCGTTTATTCTCCACATGCGTTTGATTCCCAAGCTAAGAGGCCTCTTTGCCTATAATTTTGCTACCCTGTTTGGCTTATCGTCTATCATTATGACCTACTACGGTGTTAATTATTATTTATCCGGACTTCACTCCTACGCTACCGGTGATCCGGTTCCTATTCCCAATTGGGTTTATATTTCTATCGCCTGTATTTCTTTAATCAGTCTGTTTGCCTATATCAAAAAGAGAAAATTTCAAATTTCCTGATTCTCTGAAGTAATTTTCTATTTTAACTATAAATTATACGTCAGAGCAATTTGTTATCACTCTGTCACAGGTATCTTTTTTCTTTCTGTTTTTCTTTAATTTTGTTCACTCAATCTCTCCGTAGCTCAGTTGGCAGAGCAGCTGACTCTTAATCAGCGGGTCCTAGGTTCGAGCCCTAGCGGGGAGACTTAGCATCACCCATATTCATATTTTGACTATGGGTGATTTTTTATTTTGAACACTTCTTGCATGATTGCTGTTAATAATTATCCGGGTATTAAAATTTTATTTAAACATGCGAAAATTTATTCAGTCATTAAGCATACTATCTGTTATCTATCTACTCGGCATATCATGCCGGCAAATTGACCATCAAAACATCAGGATGAAAACAAACACGACATCAGTCCATGATACAGCTACATTCGGAAGTGGTTGTTTTTGGTGTTCCGAAGCCATATTTTCACAATTGACAGGTGTACTTTCGGTGAGTAGCGGCTATTCGGGAGGAAATACGCCAAACCCGACTTATGAAGAAGTATGCAGTGGAAAAAGCGGGTATGCAGAAGTGGTTCAGATTATTTTCGATCCTGCACTGATTAGTTATGATGAACTATTGGAAGTTTTTTGGAAAACGCACGACCCTACCACACTCAACAGGCAGGGTAATGACATTGGAACACAATACCGTTCTGTAATATTTTATCATAATGAAGAACAAAAAACAAAAGCTTTTGAATACAAACAAAAACTTAATCAATCGGGTGCTTTCGACCGGCCTGTGGTGACTGCCATTGAATTGTATAAAAATTATTATATTGCAGAAGAATACCATCAAGACTATTTTCGCTTAAACAGCCGGCAGCCTTATTGCCAGTATGTGATTGTACCCAAATTGGACAAGTTCAAGGAAGTATTCAAAGACAAGATTAAAAAGCAAGAAAAGAATCATTAAATTATAAACTAAATACATTAATTATGAGAGCCCCCCAAAGTGCTCGTGAAATTATTCTTGATTTACCGGCAAGATTCAAATCTGACCAAGCTGAAGGTATCAATTTTATCATTCATCTTATAGCGTCAGGTATGCATGGTGGTGATTTCACGATTATCGTAAACAACAAGAACTGTACTGTAAGAGAAGGTCTAACAGAAACAGCTACCTGCACCGTAAAGACAACAGCCGAAACTTATGTAGGCATGGAAAATGGTAAAATTAATCCTACCATGGCCATCATGACCGGTAAAGTAAAAGTAAGTAATATCAGTCAAATGATTAAGTTCACTTCTTTGTTTAAGCGCCTTAATACCTGATTGATAGACTATATTTTATCAAGGTCAAATTCACATACCGGTATTGAATCGATAAGGCGTTTTGTATATACTGTTGAAGGATGATTATATATATCATCGGCCAAGCCGATTTCTTCAATCTTTCCCTGATTCATTACCATAATCCGGTCACTCATAAAGCGGACTACACTTAAGTCGTGGGAAATAAAAATATAGGATAAATGAAAACGCTCCCTCAAATCCATCAATAAATTGAGTACAGTGGCTTGTACCGATACATCAAGAGCCGAAACAGATTCATCACAAATAATAAATTCCGGATTGAGTGCAAGCGCTCTGGCAATACATATTCTTTGTCTTTGACCTCCTGAAAATTCATGTGGATAGCGTTGAAATTGATCAGCCGATAAACCCACACTTTCGAGCAAATCAATGGCTTTTTCTTTGCGTTGATGTTTATTTTCCCATAGTTTATGGACTTTCATCGGTTCGGTAATGGCATCACCAATCATCATGCGTGGATTTAGTGAAGAATATGGATCTTGAAAAATAATTTGCACTTTTCTTCTGAATGCTTTCAGCTCTGAAGATGACATCAACTGTATTTCCCGATTCCGGTACAGAATAGAACCTTGCTGAATTTGAATTAACTGAAGCAATGCCCGGGCAAGGGTTGTTTTTCCACATCCACTCTCTCCTACCAATCCAAGGGTTTCGCCTTCACGCACCGAAAAGGATACTCCATCGACAGCATTTAGGACTTGCTTATCCTTACCAAACCATGATTTTTTACTGCTGAATGATACCCTTAGACTTTTAACTTCCAATAATACCGGTGCCGATTTAATGCTTTCATATCGTTTTCTCCAGGCATCTTCAGGAAGCAACACAGCATTCACCACATCCTTAATCGAATTTGCTTTCCCTATTAATTTTCCGGAAGCATCCGTTTCCATAAAATCGTTGATTACCGGTAAACGTGAATAACGATAATGCAAAGGAGGCCGGCAAGCCATTAATCCTTTTGTATAAGGATGCTTCGGATGTTTAAAAATACGTTCTACATCACCCTGTTCAACTATCTTTCCTTGATACATCACCAACACCCGGTCGGCAACATTTGAAATTACGCCTAAATCATGGGTAATAAAGATTAAGGACATTTTATACTCATGCTGCAAATCACGCATTAAATCCAGAATGGTTTGCTGTACGGTCACGTCAAGGGCTGTAGTAGGTTCATCAGCAATGAGTATATCAGGATTGCAAGAAATAGCCATGGCAATCATCACCCTCTGCTTTTGTCCTCCCGAAATTTGATGTGGATAGGCTGTAAATATTCGTTCCGGATCCGGTAATTTTACTTTTCTAAATAAATCTAAAGTAATTTCATCGGCATCTTTTTTATTTAAGTTTTGATGCAAACGAACGGCTTCGGTAACCTGATGACCGCATGTAAGTACCGGATTGAGCGATGACATCGGTTCCTGAAAAATCATGGCTATGGATGCACCACGGATTTTTCTTATTCTTTTCATCGTCATTCCGGAAAGCGTGAGCCATTCATGTCCATGCTTAAACCGAATACTTCCTGCCCTTATTACCCCATAAGGCTTCGGCAATAAACGCATGATAGATAATGATGTAACTGATTTCCCCGATCCCGATTCGCCAACGATGCCAAGTGCTTCGCCATGTTTTAATTCAAAACTAATGCCGTCAACAGCTTTTACTACTTCATCGGTCAATTGAAACGTTGTTTCCAGATCCAATACTTTTAACAGACTATTGTCACTTTCACCATATTTTGCATTACCCATAAGCCCTAAAATTAAGCTAAATCAAATGATTTGCTATCTTCGTGCTTGTCAAAACTACATTGATTTTTTTATATCATTTATGAATGAACCCATTACCGTACTAACTGATTTACTGATTGCCGTGGTAAGCTTGCTGGCTTATCTAAAGCTCAGGAAATTAGAACGTCCTAGCCGGATGATTGCTTATTTTGTTTTTTACTTTCTCATGTTTTCCATTTCTACATTTACTGCCGGCATTGTTGGGCATGCTATGATCAATCATATTGATATGGCCTGGAAATTACCCGGATGGATTTCAGGCATGCTGGCCGTATTACTCTTGTCATTAGCCGGGATAGAACATCTTTATGCATCCGATAAACAAACTTTAAAGTTCTATTTGAGCCATTTTATCGTTATAGGTTCAGCAGGCATGATTATCCTCACTTTTATTACCCTCGATTTCCGGATTGTAGTATTGCATGCTGTTATTTTGCTTCTTGGTATCGTCATGCCGCTCAATCTTATTCAATTTCTTCGTAGTGGAAACAGAGGAAGTTTGTTTTTAGTTGGAGGAGTGCTTACCGCCACCATTGCCGCCATCATTTTTTCCTTAAAAATCTCGGTGGCCGTATGGTTTAATTATAATGATATTAGCCACGTCATTGTTGCACTAAGTACCTTTATCTTTTTTCTGGCAGCCGGTTATTCAGAAGCCAATCCTGTCATTGGTTCGCTGCAAGCAAACATTAAGAAAAATCACCACCAATAACCTGATCATCTCGGAGAGGTTCTATGCCTTTAAAATGCATGATTAGCCGGGCTTCGGCCAATACATCTTTTTCACAATATTTCGCAATAGCCTCCAAATCCTTATCAATCCAATATACCCGGGCCACATCTTTGCCCGAAATCTGATCCTTTGGAGTAGGTATATTAAAGAGTTCACTTAGTAAATCCAAAGAGGTATAATGTTTGAAATCGCCAAATTTCCACAATTGCAAGGTATCGATAAAGCGATCGCTTAATTCCCATGGTTTGGCACCGGCCACTTCTAGCATTTGGGGAAGTTTTATACCATGAATAAGCATTCGTCTGCATAGCCAGGGAACGTCAAACTCCCGAATATTATGACCGGCCATGATGTGCTTTTCCGGATGATTGAAATAGCGGTCGAGTAAGGAAGAAAATTTTACTAAAATCTCCTTTTCATCATGCCCGTAATATGATTTTATTCTAAATTGTTCGATCGTTGCATCTGCATTGCATTTAAAAATACCGGCCGATATACAAATTACTTTACCAAATTCGGCCAATATACCCGCATTATTAAAATAATAATCAGCCGCTTCGATATCTTCATCTCGAAAACGTCCTTTCTTTTGTTCCCAAAGCTCTTGTGCCCTGAGCGATAAACTATGGTAATCATTAGCAGCAGGTACGGTTTCAATATCAAAAACCAAAAGATGTTCAAATCTTAACTGATCTAACATTGTAGCTTGGGTTTTAGGATAAAAAACAATTCTCTGCCTTGCCTTGGGGCAATAGAATTATAACAAGCCTCCATTTTAATAATTCTAAAACAAGATGAAAAAACAGTCCGGTAGATTTTTTCATTACCTCCATAAGGAGGATGATTATCAAACAAAGGATCGTCAAACAATAAACCAATAAGTTTGCCATCTATTTTTAACAGTGCATGCATTTTTTTGGTATATTTTTTTCTGAGTTCCGGATGGAGCGAACAAAAAAATGTTTGTTCAATAATCAAATCATATTTTGCCTGATGGTTAAAAAAATCATCGCAAATCAAATGGCTATCGGGAATTCGCGGAAAACGTTTCTTTACCATATCAAGCGCTTGTTTCGACCAATCTAAAATAAATACCTCCTGGAAACCGTTTTTGATTAAATAAACGGCTTCGTAGGCACGTCCACAACCGGGTATCAAAATTTTTTTATGCTTGTCATGAACCAATTGATCAAAATATACTTTTAGCGGAGGTGAAACTTTACCAATATCCCATCTTGTCTCACCCGCGCGATAGCGAGCGTCCCAATATTCATTTGTGTGTATTGTCATCCGGTCTTCAACTTTATCACCTAAACTTCGTAGAATCGCATAATTCTAAACCTAATTATTTAATAAATATACCAATTATTTTATGAATGCATCAAGTCAGGCCAGCTCCAAATTAAAAGGGAGAAAGAAATCATATTATATCATATTAATTATTCTTTTGCTTTTTGTTAATGCCTTTCTATTGTATAATAATTTAAAAAGTAAATCGAACAATAATGCACTCAGTGCACAAAATAAAGAATTGAGTGAAGCAAAAGCTAAGCTTATGCTTGAAATTGACGCCTTATCGGCCAATCTTGAAAGTCAAAAAGGTGATAATGAAGCACTGAACAAGGAAATTGAAACCATGCAGTCATCACTCGATTCTCTAAAAAATGTGTATAATCTGAGATTGAATAACAGAAATGCACAAATCAGCGATTTAAGAAAAGATTTATCACAGGCAAAGGAAGAATTTGAAGCAACAAAAAACGGTTATTTAGAAGAAATTGCCACACTGCAACAACAGGTTGATCAATTGCAAAGTGATAATGAGAATCTTACTGAAACCCTGGAAATAAGCAAACATTACAGTAAAGAGCTTGAAGATAAAGTTGAAAAAGGCCAGGTAATGTCTTTAGCAAATTTAAGCGTATATGGCATCAGAGAGAAGAAAAACAAGAAACTGGTAACAACCAACATGGCAAAAAAGACAGAAAAGATTAAAGTTTGTTTTACCTTCAATAACAACCGGATAGCTGATGCCGGCAATCAGGATATCATCCTTCGAATAGTAAGTCCTGAAGGCACCAGTTTGGCAGTAGAATCGCTCGGTTCCGGTACTTTTACACTGGCCGAATCAGGCGAAAATAGTTTGTACACCAAAAAACAATCGGTACCCTATAATCCTGATTCGAATACCGAAAATTGTATCTACTGGAGCCAGGATATGCCTTATATACCGGGAACCTATACGATTGAAATATACCATAAAGGCTATCTGATAGGCTCTACTACCCTAAGCTTAAAAAAGGGTATCCTTTAATGGAATTATCCAACAGTGCCGTAATTCCGTTTATCAATAAACGTTGAAAAATAGCCGGTCCGGTAAAGCAAAGTCATAAAAACCATATAAAATTCTTTTATTTGCATACCAGGTGAATACACAAATTTGGTATACAATTATCAACCCGAAATCGGGTAATGGAAAAGGCGAAAAAGACTGGTCTGAAATTCGTCATTTACTGGAAGATCAACAAATCTTGTTTGACTTTCATTTTACGGAAAAACCTCATCATGCCATCAATCTGACCCATGAAGCACTTGATCAAGGATTTAAACAAATCCTGATTATAGGTGGAGACGGAACCATGAATGAAGTGCTTAATGCCATGATGACCCATTCGGAAGTAAAAACAAGCGAAATAACTATCGGAGTCATACCGGTAGGAACCGGAAACGACTGGTGTCGTTCGCAGGATATTCCCCACGATTATAAAAAAGCTATTGAAATATTTTGCCGGGGGCATAAAAAACTGCTTGATGTCGGAAAAGCAGTGTTCAGCAATACCGGAACAATTCGTTATTTTTCAAATATAGCCGGTATAGGCTTCGATGCTGAAGTTGTGGAAGCCGTACAAAAAAAGAGATTTGAAAATGGCAGTGTAAGCACCTTGGGCTATCTATGGTATATGCTCAAAGAACTGATGAGTACAAAGATAAAACCCCTTCATCTTCAATGGAAAGAGGGGCTATATGAAGGCCCTTTGCTTACCGGTGCCGTAGCCATTGGGCAATATAATGGAGGAGGTATGAAGCAAGCTCCAGATGCCATTAGCGATGACGGACTGCTGGATATAACTGTTGTAGGTAATATGTCAAAACTCAAAATATTAATCAATCTGCCACGTCTCTACAGCGGTAGTTTTGTAAAAATGAAAGAAGTATCTCAATACAGAACAGAGCAGCTAAGCATGACAAGTCCAGAAACCGTACCGGTTGAAACGGACGGGGAAACGGCAGGCTGCACCCCGGTCGATTTTTCGGTCATACCTTCAACCCTCAATGTAATTGTGCCCATAAGAAGCTAAGCAAATGAAAGCTCTGTTGCAAAGCCGTTGAATTAATTAATTTTGTTGCATCTTTTATGAATAAAAATCAAGAAAATCCGAATCAGGAATTTAATATTGTAATACCTGATTTTAAAGATTGGCCTATTTATAAAATAAGCCAAAATAAAGAGGCCCTGATACAGTCATGGAAAGAAAAAACTATACTCAAGCTCCTGCAACATTGCAAAGACAAGCAACCGATAGCAGCACTGCTCAGCGAAACTGCTTTTTTGGAAATCAAACGGATAAAAAGCAACCGGTGGTCGAGCGATCCTGATGATGATGCCTCATTTTGGAAAACAATAAGCATAGAAGCTGGTGAAATAATTGGCAATCCAAACGAAGCGGGAACAGCAGAAATTAAACTACTTGAACGGATTGTTGACCGATACACCGCAGAAATTGTAGGATATTTTGACCCCTCAACCTATAAATTTGCCAAATGGATCGTTGACAACGGATTTGCCAAACTGCTCAATGCCAGGGCGAGAAAAATCAGACATCCTAAATCGAAAAGAAGAAGTATATACGATAAAATACGATTGGTTGGTTGCACCGGCCAAGTGCGCGAACTGGCCAAAAAAGGAACTATTGTTTTAGTACCCACACATTTTAGCAATCTTGATTCACTGGCATTGGGGTGGGGTATTAAAGCACTTGGATTACCGGCATTTTTTTATGGTGCAGGGCTCAACCTGTTTAACATCAAATTAATGTCGTATTTTATGAATCGACTGGGTGCCTATAAACTCGACAGACGTAAAAAGAATAAGATTTACCTCGAAGTATTAAAAACCTATTCTACTGAATTGCTTACCGAAGGAGGACATTCATTATTCTTTCCCGGAGGTACCCGTTCACGCTCGGGAAGCATGGAAAACAGATTGAAGATGGGTTTGCTGGGCACTGCCATAGAAGCTCAAAGACAAAACTACATGCTGAACGAAAAAGCAGGAAAAATATTTATTGTCCCACTGATTTTAAGCTATCATTTTGTGCTGGATGCCCCTGTATTAATCAACTCTTACCTGAAAGCTACCGGAAAAGAAAAATATTTCCCCGAGAAAGATCCGCTTTCAACTTCCTATAAAATATTTAAATTTATTGTGAAATTTATATGGGCAAAATCAGAATTTGCACTCTCAATAGGCCAGGCTATGGACGTATTTGGAAATCCTGTAAATCATTCCGGTAACAGTCTCGATCAATTCGGAAAACCAATTGAAATAGAAAAATATTTCCATTTAAACGGTAAACCTGTTCAGGACGATCAGCGCGATCACCAATTCACCAAAAGACTGGCCGAAAACATTATTCTATCGTATAAAAAATGGAATTATGTGCTAAGCAGCCATGTACTGGCTTTTGTGGCTTACCGGCTCATCGAAAAAGATAATCCTAAAATGGATACTTATGAATTATTAAGAATCCCGGTAAAGGAAATTACAATCGATTATCAACGATTGGCTGAAAACGTGAAAAAACTAGCTGTTCATCTGCAAAAAATGAATCAAGCAGGCGACATACTAATTGCCCCTGAAATTGAATGGCCGGTAGATCAATTGATAGAACACGGTATTAAAAATTTAGGTATTTATCATGCAGAAAATTTATTAAAGATTTCAAAAAATGCTATTGTAAAAACAGAAAACTTACGATTGCTGCTTTATTACCACAACCGGCTTGCTAACTATGGTTTTGAACAAATTGTCTGAATCGGCTTTTCCTATCGGAGTCATCGGATCCGGAAGTTTCGGAACGGTGATGGCCAATCTATTGGCTCAAAACAACAAGGTAATACTTTATACCCGTGACGATAAAGTATTGGCAGAAATTAATAAATATCACCGGCATTTGAAGCGTGATATCCATGCAAACGTAAGAGCAAGCAATCAACTTAATGAAATTGGTGAACAGTGTAAATTAATATTCCCATCCATACCCTCGGCAACATTCCGGGATATGATGAAAAATTTATCGCCATTCCTGAATCCCGATCACATTCTGATACATACCACTAAAGGATTGGATGTAGGCAATAGCAAGGAAATCAATAAAATTGATAAAAGCCGGATAAA
The DNA here is from genome assembly GCA_024276745.1 of Bacteroidota bacterium. Classification (GTDB taxonomy): domain Bacteria; phylum Bacteroidota; class Bacteroidia; order Chitinophagales; family S012-47; genus JAJRWN01. The sequence continues at coordinate 1,991 of JAJRWN010000098.1, read as the reverse complement.
AACCATGAGTGAAGTTATTGCCGAGGAAAGTGTGGTTATCCGTATCGGCTGCCTGGCAGGGCCTAATCTTGCCAGTGAAATTGCAGACGGACAACCTGCTGCAACAGTAATTGCCAGCAAATTTGATGAAGTGATACAGGAAGGCCGGAAAGCACTCAGAAGCAGGATGTTTCAGGTTTATTCCAGTCATGATATAACCGGTGCCGAATTATCGGGTTCCTTAAAAAATACCATTGCCATTGCTTCAGGAATGCTTAGCGGATTAGGTTTTGGCGAAAATGCAAAAGCATATCTGATTACCAAAGGATGGGGCGAAATGATACGAATCGGCACTACCCTGGGAAGCGATATGAAAGCTTTTATGGGTCTTGCCGGAATAGGCGATTTAATTGCTACCTGCAGCAGCCGTTTAAGCCGTAATTTTACTGTGGGTTATGGTATTGCCAAAGGAAAATCACTGGAGGAAGTTTTAGCCGGGATGAGTGAAGTGGCCGAAGGAGTCAATACCGTTAGAATTACTCATTTCCTCGCTCGCAACCACAAAATAAGAACGCCTATTATCGATATCCTTTACCAAATTCTGTTCCAACATCTCGATGTAGAGAAAGGGCTCAACTACCTGATGAAATATCCTTTCAGTATTGACGTTGATTTCTTATAACATCGATTCATTTTCTTAAACAAACCACATCATTTGATTTAAAGATAGTGTAACTTATACACCGAACACCCGTAAGTAATGCTATTCTTAAATCCCCCTAAACCACATCCTCATGCTTATCAGCAGTATTATTTTAGGTCTTAATCTTATGGTATTATTTCTGGCTATCACTAAAGGCGGAAGCTTGAAATACTAAGCAGAAAGAAGAACATAATATTTACATTTAATGAATGCTTGCATACTATGCAGGCTTTTGTCATTTTTTAAACATTCTACCTCCATCGAAATGGAATTGGCTATATTTGGTTTTCTCAATCCTACCATTACATCTAAAAACCAGGGATATGAAAAGTTATGGAAGGCATTTATGCTCAATTATTTTATTGATATCATTCAGTTTTCAAGCGTATTCTCAGCATACAGGAATACCTTTAATGGTAAAATCAGGAAAAATTATTCCTCCGGCCAATATATCCATATTAAGCGAAAGGGGCATTCCATCCGGATGGCCAAGCTGGCAAGGCAATTATTTTGCTATCATACAATTCAGCCGCATTCCCGGTGAAGCTGAAAAGCAAAGCTTAGGCAAAGCCGGAATAAACTTATTAAATTATCTGCCCGAAAAAGCATGGTATGCCAGAATTAATAAGGCTGTGGATATGCATGTTTTATCATCCACGCATATAGTCAGTATCATCATGCCGGGAACAGATTTAAAAATTCATCCCCTACTCGACCAGTTGCCTTTGCCTGCCTGGGCAGTACCCGGAAAAGGAATGATTGACATCATTGTAAGTTTATATCCCGGAGTAAAACTGTCTGAAGTAAGCGGTGAATTTGAAAGGAAGCACTTTAAAATTATCCGTAAGAACAGCTTTGGAAACAGTATCAGTTTGAGTATAAACGATCAAAAAATCAAAGAAGTGGCCAGTCTGGCCTTTGTACAGTTTATCGAGCCTGTCGATCCGCCCTCTGAAGCCGAAAACTACACAGGCAGAACTTTGCACCGGGCCAATATATTAAGTCCCGGATTTCCCAGAGGCCGCACTTATGATGGTAGCGGAGTAAAAGTCATGTTGCAAGATGACGGAATGATAGGTCCTCATATCGATTATGACAGCCGTATAGGGGCACAATATATTAGTTTCAACAATGGCTCTCATGGCGATCACATAGCAGGCACCATACTTGGAGCAGGCAACCTGGACCCAAAGACCAAAGGCATGGCCCCCGGAGCCGAAATATATGTTTACGAAGCTGCACCGATTTATTCAGGTTTCGACAGTATTCCGGTTCACTATTTCAATCCCGGCATTGTTATCAGTTCCAC
>JAJRWN010000008.1 GCA_024276745.1 Bacteroidota bacterium | reverse complement strand
TGGCCGGGTTGTTCGTTCATAACCACTGTTATGTCGATGCAATCTCGATGTAAGTGATGAGGTTAATCCTACGTATATATAGTTCCTTATTGTGCTACTTATAGCATATACTACGTACATAGTACCCGGAGTGGGGGTCGAACCCACACGGCCGCAATGGCCACAGGATTTTAAGTCCTGCGTGTCTACCAGTTCCACCATCCGGGCAGTTTGATCATGTCACACCATAAAAAGAGCGAGAAACGGGACTCGAACCCGCGACCCCGACCTTGGCAAGGTCGTGCTCTACCAACTGAGCTATTCTCGCTTGTAATCTTCTTTCAATATTACTTAAGAACGGATTGCAAATATAAAACAAAAAGAAAAATTAGATTCATGTCTGAAAAATATTTCTATTAAAAGATGTAGCTTTCTATTTTTAACCCGGATTTCAACTATTAAAAAAAATTATGGCTCGTCAATTAATAGAATGCGTTCCCAACTTCAGTGAAGGCAGGGATATGAATATTATCCGGCAGATAACTGGTGAAATTGAAAAAATTGAAGGTATAAAATTATTGGATATAGATCCGGGTAAAGCCACCAACCGTACAGTCGTTACTTTCGTAGGCGAACCGGAACCGGTGATTGAAGCCGCTTTCAGAGCCATTCAAAAAGCTGCCGAATTAATTGATATGCAACATCATCAAGGCGAACATCCCCGCTTTGGTGCCACCGATGTATGTCCACTCGTACCGATAGCCAATATCAGCATGGAGGAAACAACTATACTGGCACACCGTTTAGGCAAAAGGGTTGGCAATGAGCTAAGCATACCGGTTTATTATTATGAGCATGCTGCGAAAGAAGATAAACGCAAAAACCTTGCATCGGTAAGGGCCGGTGAATATGAGGGAATAGCAAAAAAAATAAAAGACCCTGCCTGGATACCGGATGAAGGTCCGGCAGTCTTTAATTCCAAATCGGGTAATATTGCCATTGGAGCACGCGATTTTCTGGTCGCTTATAATGCTAATCTCAATACTACCTCTGTTAGAAGAGCAAATTCAATTGCTTTTGATATCAGGGAAAACGGCCGGATCAAACGTGAAGGAAATCCGATAAGCGGTAAAATCATAAAAGATAAAAATGGCCAACCTTTACGTATCCCCGGAGTTTGCAAAGGGGTAAAAGCCATTGGTTGGTATATTGAAGAATATGGGATTGCCCAGGTATCAATGAATATCACCAATATAAGTATTACACCTGTTCATGAAGCTTTCGATGCCTGTGTAGAAAGTGCCCATAAGCGAGGAATGCGGGTTACCGGTTCAGAATTGGTCGGTTTGATTCCGAAAAAAGCCATGCTTGATGCAGGTCGCTATTTTCTCGGAAAGCAACAACGTTCATGCGGTGTATCGGAAGAAGAGCTGATTCATATTGCAGTCAAATCTATGGGACTTGATGAACTTACTCCTTTCGATCCGAAGAAAAAAATTATTGAATATATGCTGGATGATGCCGGTAATTCACCCTTAATATCTATGAATCTCAGGACATTCAGCAACGAAACAGCATCAGAATCACCGGCACCCGGAGGCGGTTCCATATCGGCTTATGTAGGAGCATTGGGTGTTTCATTAGCTACCATGGTAGCCAATTTATCTTCGCATAAACGTGGATGGGATGAACGATGGGAAGAATTTTCAAACTGGGCTTGCCGGGGTCAACAATTAAAAGATGAATTACTCCAATTGGTTGATAAAGATACCATGGTTTTCAATGCTATTATGCAAGCTTTTCAATTACCAAAAAGTAATGAAGCCGAAAAAAGGCTTCGGAAAGAAGCTATCGATGCTGCCACAATTGAAGCTATCAAAGTGCCTTTCCGGGTGATGCAATTATCCATAAGATCGTTTGAGATAATACGTGCCATGGCCGAAACAGGTAATCCTAATTCGGTATCAGATGCAGGGGTAGGTGCTTTGTGCGCCCGCACAGCTGTTCTGGGGGCTCACCTTAATATAATGATTAATGCTCAGGGAATGGAAAAGGATACTTTTGTTGCCGATACCATACAAAAAGCACAGCAATTAGCCGACCGGGCAGTGAAAGAAGAAGCTGCTATCCTTGAAATAGTAAAAACTAAGATTAGCTAATATCCCTCAATTGCTCATCAAGGGTTTTATATCGATTTCCTTTTTTCTCCGGAATCCGGGCCATGGCATATTCGCTAAGTGCGCTAATCGTCAGGCTTGGATTTACCCCAAGATTGCAAGGCATCACCGACCCATCGAGTATCAGCATATTGGGATATCCGTGCACCTTAAAATATTCATCCACCACACCATCTTCAATGCTTTTACCCATCGGGCAACCGCCCAGAATATGGGCCGTTGAGCTTAGATTGAAGGCGATTTCTGAAATAGCGTTCATCGGAATACCATTTACTTTCTGAGCAAAACGATGCATTACTTCTTGTCCTTTCGGAATAAAAGCCGGCACTTTTTTACCCGGATTATGCATACTTAATTTTCTGCCTAATAGGCCTTTTTTCCAGCGCATGCTCATTTTATTATCGCTGCTTTGCATGACCAAAAAGAAAAGACTTTTCTCAGATAGATTACGGCCAAAAATACTTTTTATAAACCGGACCGGATGCCCGATTATTTGCCCCAATAATTTCAAAATGCGGAGTAAACCATTTCCGGGTCCTACGGCAAGGGTACCTAGTTTTGCCATTAACCCCGATCCATCGGGATATTTGCATAATTCTACAAATGTATGATCATCGGGATGAAATACCCGGTTGATAGCAATTCCATTGTTCAGTTTCCGGTCGGCCATCACCACACCACTAAGCGATTCAGAATTGGTAAGTAGGTTTTGTCCCAAAGTATCCGATAAACCGGGAAGAGTTTTAAAATCATATTTCTGTCGAAAAAGCAGTTTAAGGGTACCCAACACACCGGCCGAAACAATCAGACCTTTTGATTCAAAGACTTGTTTTTTCCCTTTCCGTAAAGCTTTGGTATATACCCGGTAAGTATTATCAGCATATTCGATTTTATCCGCAATCGTTTCGGATAAAATACAAGCACCGAATTTTTCGGCAAACCACAAATAATTTTTATCCAGCGAATTTTTTGCGTTATACCGACAACCCACCATACATCCGGCACATTCCCGGCATCCATTTCTATCAGGGCCCAAACCTTTAAAATAAGGATCACAAGTCTTTGTTTCAGGTCCAAAATATACCCCAACACCATCAACATGTTTCCAGGTATTGCCTCGACCCATATCATCGGCTACCTCTTTTAAAATCTCATCCTCAGGAAATACCTTTTTATAGGGAACCGAACCAAGCATAAACCGGGCTTTTTGATAATAAGGCTCAAGACTTTGTTTCCAATCTTGAAAACCTGCCCAAACAGGATTTTGAAAAAAAGAGTCAGGAGGATACATGTGGGTATTGGCATACACAAGACTTCCACCGCCCACTCCTACTCCACTCAATACCATAGCCTGACTAAAAAAATCGATTTTCTGAAAACCAAAAAAACGCAATGACGGCATCCACAGAAACTTTTTAAAATTCCAGTTTGATTTTGGAAAATCTTCCGCTTTATATCGTTTACCCATTTCGAGGATAAGCACCGAATAGCCTTTTTCGGCTAGTCGCATGGCTGATACACTGCCTCCAAACCCGGAACCGATTACAATGTAATCATACTTTAATGAATTTTTCATCATCAGATTTTCCAGGTAATAAAATTCAAAATTTTCTGTTTCCATGCAGTATATGGAGGATAGAAAATACGCAATAAGGAAAAATTACTGTTCTGTTTCATCACCGAACGCTGATTGGTAAATGCTAAAAAACCTGCATATCCATGTGCCTTTCCTATACCGCTGTGATTGGCACCTCCAAAAGGAATTTTATGATTGGCAAACTGCAAAGTGGTATCATTAATCATAATGGTACCTGAGCTGGTTTTATTGATAATTTCTTTTATAAAACGCTTGTTTTCTGAAAAGATATACAATGCCAGTGGTATGGGTTTCGAACGAATCAATGCCAGCAATTCATCCATGTGATCATAGGCAATTACAGGCAATAAGGGACCAAATATTTCTTCCTTCATCAAGGGGTTCGATATCTCTAAATCCTGTACAAAAAGCGGTTGTATTTGTCGTTTTTCCTTATCGAACCGGAATGGATTGATCTGTTTTGCACCGGAATCGACACATTGTTCGGCCAGTTTTTTAATTCTCCCGAAATGATAATCATTAATGATACCGGTCATTTGATAACCTTGTTTAGAAACAGACTGAAACCATTCGAGTTTTTGCTTCAGCAAGTTGATAAATTCAGCATAAATACTGCGGTGAACCAATACATAATTTGGGGAAACACAACTTTGAGCTGCATTCAGATATTTGCTCCATAACAAACGTTCGATAGTGGTTTTCAGATTGGCCGAATGGTGTACAATAGCCGGATTTTGCCCTCCGAGTTCCAATGTAACGGAACTGAGATTATCGGCAGCTGCTTTCATTACAATCTTTCCGACCCGGGGACTTCCGGTAAAGAAAATATGATTAAACGGCAGCTTTAACAATTTGCCGGCTACTTCTGCCCCACCCTGAACTACTGCCACTTCTTTCGCATCAAAAAGTTCGGAAAACATTTGCTGAATAATGGCAGAGCAATGCGGGCTCAATTCACTGGGTTTTAGTATCACACAATTGCCTGCCGCAATGGCTGAGACTACAGGATTTACTGCCAGAATGAACGGAAAATTCCAGGGAGCAATCACCAGCACCTGCCCTTTAGGCTCATACCTTATCCAAGATTTTGTACCTGTCAGGAAATAGGGCGAAGCTATATGCTTTGACTGCATCCACACAGGAAGATTGGCAATAGTGTGATCGATGCCTTTAATAAGCACCAATAACTCGGTTAAATGAGTTTCAAAAGGAGCTTTGCCAAAATCCCGATAAACAGCATCGCTGATGTCGGTTTGATGCTGTTTAATCCATTTCTTTAACCGGATTAGTTTTTGCTTTCGTTCTGACGCGGAAGAATTTTTACAATTCTTCAAAAAATAGGTCCTCTGGAGATCGAATAACTCTTGATAAGCCTGCATAAGGATAAAAAAGTTTTGTATTGGTAAAGCTATTAAAAATTAAATGCTCAACGGTGGCGTTTTAATTCTTCGTAGTCGAGGTAATACAAAACTTTCAGAGAAAAACTATTGTGCTGATCGGCTCGAATAGTTTCTGTGAAATTCCGGATATAACCATTTAATAAATCTGAATTGAAAATATTATTCTTCCATACCAGGCTCAATTCACTACCCGGTGTAAATTCCCAGGAATACACCATATCGATGGTAAAGGCATTAAAATTAACATCAGCGGCAAAATCGTCAAGAATTGGGTTCAATATACCATCACTTTGAAGTCGGTAATATTGATCGTAAACCACCTTCGACCAATAATGTCTTAAATTAAAAGTAATGCCCATACGGGAAGTAAAAATATATTCAGCGTTAATGCTGTGGGTAACCGTTGTTTGTTGCCGATTGCCAAATATGCTGGTTCCGTTACTATCGATTGTAGCAAAACCCTTGTCGTTTTGGTATATTCCGTATTGAGCATCGGCAACAAGCTTAAAACGATCGTTGAAGCGGATACGGGGGCTTAAACCCACATTGTATCTTTTTGTATTGTATTGACGAATTATATCCATATTCGTGTTTACATCGACAGCAACTTTTTTCCGGTAATCGGACGAAAGGAAAGCACCGGCCGACCATAAAGGAGGCAGTAAAAATTTAGCTCCCTGAACACGTGGTTCAAAATAATCGTAGCCATTAAATGGATAAAGGCCAAAATTAAAGCCAACAGTGGTATAATTTTTTAAAGTAGCATAGCCAAAGCTATAAACTCCGGCACTGGCAAATTGCCGGGGTTTATATAAATGATTCATAGAAAGATACAAGGTAGCCGAATAATTTTGAAAAATACCTTGAGGTTCAGGTTGATTATAACTCAGGCTCATGCTATGGCTCAGTTCATTAGGTGAATAGAGAAAGCCCAGATCGTTTGGATCATAGTTTACCGATTTTAGAGACTGCCCCAGGCGAAACTGCCATTTACCGCTTACTTTGGCCAGGTTCCAGGTATATTTCACCCCCAAATCAGCACTTGTTGTGCTATCAGTACCCCCCAGATTATTTTGAGATAATGCTGTGGAACCACTTACTTCATAAGTATTGGAAGGATCGCGGAATTGAAAGTTAAGGGCAGATACGTTGGCATCTTCATAAGCTCCCTGCCGCCATACATTAGTATTGGTAAACGTGAGATAAGAATTGTTTTTCATGGCCTGATCCAACACAATCACATTATAATTAGTCAAAGGTTGTGTTAAAACTTTCCGGGTTTGAGCAGTGGCAGTATCTTCAATAAGGGCATAGGTTTTGGCCGAAACAGCATTAAAAAAACCAATACCCAGATTGCTTCCTGTTCTTCCACTGATTTTTGTTGCATTGATTAGTTGAGATTGATCAGGATTACTGATGAGCAGCTCTCCGGGCTGTACTTGGCCGGAAAGCTTGGCCCGGCCTACCGGTGTGCCACCTATTCGTCTTGAATAAAAAATACCGGCTTTATTAAAAAGATCAATTCCTTCGGTAAAGAAAGGCCGGTTTTCGTCATATTTAGTTTCAAAAGCAGATAAATTGAGTACTTCATTGTCTGACTTAACCTGGCCAAAATCGGGAATTAAGGTCATATCGAGGGTAAAACTTTCGTTAATGCCGTATTTAAGATCCATGCCGCCTCTGAATGATTTTGCCCAATTGGATTCTCCGGGAACATTCACCGGAAAATGTTGCAAATAAGAAGAGATATATGGCATGAGGGTAAGCCGTACCGGAGCATCGATATTTTGGATACCGCTCAAAGTATTAAATTGAGATGCAATACCATCTTCATTAGGGTTCATTGGGCTCCAGCTATAGGTTTCCCGGTATCGTCTCACAACCCGGAGAAAGTTTAAACCCCAGGATTGATTTTCAATTTCCTTGAATCGTATCGCGGAATAGGGAATACGTACTTCAGCTACCCATCCCGAATCGCTTATATGAGTACGGCTGTCCCAAATTGCATCGTAAATAAAACTATTGCTGTTAATGGTAAATTTTCCGTCTGTTTGCACATTCGAAGCAGAAATACCAAAGGCAAAGAAATTTTGTTTGTCGTGATAACTGTCAATGCCAATCCAAATCATATCGGCATTAATTTCACCGGCATCCCGGGTACCCAATTGTTGCAATACACTATCAGGATGAGGGTCGTACATCATGGCGCCAAAATATATGGCATCATCATCATAAAGGATTTTCACCTTGGTTTTAAAACGGGGTTTATCGCCCACATTGGGTGTCAAGGTGACAAAACCGGTGGCTTCGGAAGTATTTTTCCAAACATCCTCATCCAATCGGCCGTCAATATGAGGAGCTGTTTCGGTACGTACAGCATGTAATGAAATTGTCGATTGCGCCCAAAGACTGCGAACTGAAAATGTTATTATGAGGCTTACAATAAAAATCCGTTTCAAATTGATGATTTGACGCAAAAATACCAATGACCATATTTCTAATACATCATAAGTGGTTAATAATTGTTAAGTAGTATTAAAAGCCGATAAGGGTTATGCCCACCGTGAAAGGTGTTAAAATAGGACCTTCACCGGGGTTAAAAAAATCGGTTAAAGCATAGTCAGCAAACACATTGAACCAACCATAGCCAATCTGACCGGTTAACCCGTAACGAAATTTCTGCATATTAAAATCATCACGCTCCTTGATTTTGGTTTTATCGGCCATTTTTACTTTCGTATGAGCTCCCAACAAATATCCGGCATAAGCCCCCACATTAATGCGAAACGATCTATCAGAATCCCAGGGATTGGATTCAAAATTCAGTAATACCGGTAGTTCAATCCATACATCAGAGAGTTTGGATTTACGTACTGAATTATCGAGTACTTTCAAGCTTACCGAATCCATACGTGGTTTTAGATTATAGGGGTCGCTAAAACGGTAATTGTGCATATCTAGACTAAGGCCATACATCAAATTCAGATGATGATTAATCAAATTTACCCGTTGCCGGAAGAGGTGTAATTTTACATTGATAGATTTACCGGGATTCATGTTAAGTCCCTTATAATCAACGGGCATTTGAAGTGTATTGTTAAAAAGTAAGGTATTAATACCCAGATCAAGTAACATGGATCTTGATTTGAAATTTTTCAATGTTTTCCGGTCACATTGCACCGGGATATCAGAATCATTATGCTCCCCTTTGTATTGGTATATATTTATTGAATCTCCACTATTGCTACCGATTGAGATTACATGATTGTCTTCACCGGCATTACTTTCAACCACGATTTCATTATTACCGTCTTCTGTTGTTCTTAATATAATCTGGATTTTACCAATATTGATTACCGTGGTATCAATAAAAGTTTTACCGGATGAATCGACCCGGACAATGGTGTCGGCATTCACAATAACTTGTACAATTTCTTTGTCTGATTTGCTTCCTGATAAGGTATCGAGTATGCTCATTTGTGAACTTGAATCATGTTCTTCATGCCCAGTTGACTGGGCTTTTGCAATCAGGTTAATCGTTAGTAATGTACTTAAAAGAATGAGGCCTTTAATTGTTTTCATAATGATTTTATTTTTATTTAACATTTGCCAATAGTCTGTTTATCAACTTATTATTTGTTTCAACCACGAGTGTTATATCGTCAATATTGGCAGTTTTATTATCGATACCCAAATCGTGAGAGATGGATTCGGGCAGCACGGTATTGCCCACATTATAAGCCAATAGAGCCGCTACACCATGTAAAGCCTGATTATTAACTTCATTGCTATATTCCACAGGCATTAATGCAGGTGCACTTAAAGCCAATAAGTCACGTGTATTGTTTTCCTTGCTTTCAATCAGGTCAGGTTTGCTTGATTGCAGGGTAAAAAAGGAGTTTGTTTTTTCCGGCATTATAACTTCACCCTCAATGTCATTGTGCTCAGGCTTTGTGGTAATCTGAGCGCTTGCATGTAGTACCGGTTTATGATTTATTGAGGGTTTTATAGTATTTTCTGCAATTACTTGAGCCGGATTAATATTCTCCTTTTCATAGGTTTTAGCAGAATTTGTTGTTGTAGATTCAAGAGAAGCCGGAAGATTTTTAACCGGCCGGTTTTGCCAATATAGAAAACCGAGAACAGCTATGCACAAAACAGCTGCAACAGAAGCATAACGAAGCAGATATTTATTTAAAGAGACGAATAAAGTTCGTTTTTTCAAACTGCTTTTATCCGGATAAATAATGTTTAAATCAGGACTTAAGTAAAGCAAATCCGTTTTTTCCAAATGTTCATTCAAATCAGGATTTTTTTCAAGAAATGCTACCAGTAATTGCTCATTAAGCGGGTCAAGATTTCCTTCCAGTCGATCCAACAAAAAAGCTTCATAATTTTCCCGGGTTATTTTCATATCACGTTATCTATACTTATAAAAAAAGCTTTCAAAAATTTGCGGGCTCTAAAAATATATACTTTTACCTGAGATTCGCTCAATTCGCAAAGGCTGGCAATTTCTTTATATGAGTACCCTTCATAATCTCTCAACAATAAAACCGATCGTTGAATTTCGGGAAGCTTTTGGAGACCATATTGAATAGCTTCTTTCGCTCCCGGATGATTATTTATTGTATCAGCTTCCGTTCTATCATTATGATCGACAGTGGTATTGAATTTCGATTTTCTTATTTCGTCAATCATGGTGCGGTAAGCGGTGGTAAACAAATATGATTTTGCTTTAGCAGCTTGTATATCTTTATGTTTTTTCCACATTTTTTCGAAAGAACTCTGAACAATATCTTCGGCATCGTGGCTTCGACCGATGCTTTTTAGGATGAACCTGAATACAGCATCGGTATATAACTCAACACACTCATTAAACTCTGCCACCGTCATCCCAAAGATAGATTCGCCCCTAAGACGGGCTGATTAAATAAAAGTTACAGCTTGAAAAAAAAATCTACGTTTTATCGAGGTAAAATTAAAATCTTCTGTGTAGCGAAAAGATGATAGAATTCCGGTTTATTGACCAAAATGGTAATTAAACCTTGCCGTCAGTCCGATATATGCATTATTAGGTTCCGGTGATTCCTGACTCATGAAAAAAGGAAAAGATTGAACGCTTCTCGATATGCTTGCTCTGCTTCCGAGGGTAAGTGAGTAATGCTGTGTAAGATAAAAATCATATTCCATACCAAGCACCAGTCCCCATTCATTCGTATTGAAATCATGGGAATTCAAGAATTGAATATTAGGATCGATATCAACTTGATTGAGCCTTGCATACTGCAAACCGACCAGGTAGGAAAGGGTAGCCGGTATTTTTCTTGAAAACGAATAAGGACTGCTCATTCTATACCGGTATAAAAGAGGAATACGCATATATTCAAGGTTTGCTGTTTTATTTACCCTGCCGGTAGGCGTTGCATAAGCATATTTCTGACCTTCTTTGGCATTGAAGAGTATTTCGGCATCAATGCTGCTATGCAAAGAAAACTGATAAGCGGCATGTAGCCCCCAGGAAGTACCAAATTTGGCACGGTAATCAGGTTTTGCATTGTAGGGCGATGGTAAAGAACGCACAAAGAGATTTTGATTAGCGTTTTCAGGTGTTTTATTCTGCAATATCCAGGTATTATTAAAATTACCCACTATTCCGATTTGAAATCCTTTAATAAAAGTCATATTTGATTTGGCCTGTTCCGGTTTCCAAATGGGCTTTGCAAGACTTATTTCTGTTTGA
>JAJRWN010000097.1 GCA_024276745.1 Bacteroidota bacterium | reverse complement strand
AGCATATTAAAGAATCGACCGAAATCAATATCTAAAGATGTTCTTTTTCTTCAAGCTTAATTGAATAAAGTGCATGATTCATAAACTAAAAGCTAATATCTTTATTTTCTTCTCACCGGTATGAATATGTATATTTGAAGATTGAAAAAGGGGGCATGAAAACAAAGCATAAGTACTCATCTCTGTTAGGGGTATTTGAAATCGAGCAAAAAGAGCTTGGGAATTTGCCGGATAAAGAAAATGGTTTTGAAGACATCCGTCAGCAATTACGCAAACGGATAGCTGAACTGATTGACCGGAATTTGGAAAAGCTAAAGTGGATTTTATACCGGATAGATGTTCCTGAGCAAAAACTAATGGAAACATTGGCCAATCATCCTGCTAATGAAGCTCCCGAAATTATTACCGATATGATTATTGCCCGTGAGCAGGAAAAAGCCAAAACCCGGAAACAATATCGATCGAAAGGAGACCCGGAAGGAATCGAATTTCTTGACCTCTAAGCTATTGTTTTATAAAAGGAATACTTTCCAAATGCCCTTGGTTGTCGTATTGAAGGATATAAAAACCAGCCGGAATATTGTTCACATCCAGGTCTTGATAGCGCTCCATAGGTTTTTGCATCAGTGTACGCCCAAAGGCATCCATGATGCGAATCAATCCGTTACCTTCAGGCGAGCCGCTATATTTAATGTGAATAGTAGTACTGGCCGGATTGGGAAAGAGCGATAAATAGCCTGATGAAGATATAAGGGGTTTATTTCCCACAAAGATATTTCCTCCTTCATCACGGAATCGCTGCGCCCATTCCTGATAATACTGATTAGCAATTGATGCATCGTGAACAATCACAAAATTTTCATCGTTGCGTGATTTAGCATTATTCGACCAATTGTAAGAACCGGTAAGCACCAGTGGGTCGCTGCTTGTATCGTTGGCATCGACAATCAAATATTTGTGATGCAAAATGCCCGATTTTGAGTATAGAAACAAAGTGCCGGGCATATAGGGTGCTACAATCTGATAAGGCAGACCGGTAGTGGAAGTATCGTTTAGAATAGCTCCACCAAACACTGCATCCTGATTAATCCGGTCTTTAATATCGTAAGCCAGTCCATAGCGGGTCCAGGCAAACATAGCGAGATACAAATCATAGTCTGCCGAGTTAATGGTTTTAATAATTTTATCTTCCGGACCATCGGAAGGAGCAAAATACAATTCCACCTGCTTATCTCCAATCAGAAATTGATGAGGTGTATTATCTATTTTTTCAGGACCAAATTTTCCACTCCACAATTCGGCAAATTCAAGTTCACAGGCCCTGGCAAGACTTTGATCCTGGAAAATAATCATATTATTTGCATCGGTCATCAATTGAGCATCGGTGAAATTGGTAGAACCGGTTATAACAATGGGGATGTTGGGATTGGTAGCATTGGCATCAATAATCATGAGTTTATTATGCATTTCGCCATAATTTCCTCCCGAAGGCGCAGTACCTGAGGGGCTTTTTTTCTTTTTACCGGAACCAATATTCAACGCATTGTAAGCACTGGCATTGACTCCATTATTGGCAATAACGCGAATATTCACACCGCGGTTAAAAGCATCGTTGAGGGCAGTTACAATGAAATGTGCATTATCGAGATTGTAAATAGCGAGGTCAATACTTTGTTTTGCCCGGTTGATGTAGGCTATGAGGGTATCGTCAAAAGTGTGATAAAGGAAGGTGGCAGGTGTTCCGTTGTTCACAGATTGATCGACCGGTTTGTTGAAATATACTTTGATATTGCCACTTGACAAAGAAGCGGTCATCATGGGAGCTGTTTCGGTGAAGGAAGTATCACCATTGACATCGATCGAGAAACCCTGGACATAAAAAATGGTAGCGGGCGACATGGAGCCGAGTGCCATGCTATGTGTAGTGCTCATGGTGGGGTTAGAAAGTGAACTACCAAAAGCAGGAGTCAACCCATATCGGAAATGGGTAGTTCCGGAGTCTTGTGTTTCAAAAGAAACCGTAAAACCGGTAGTGCTGATATTACTTTGAGTAAGAGCCGTTACCACTTTAGGTCCTGATGTTTCGAAATCGCTTAAATCGCGGGGTTGCAGCTGGAAGGTACCGTTATACTCGCCCAATAAACCGATAAGATTAATATTGCCTGAAGGGATAGCCGTACCACCGATATTGGTACTGCCAATGATACGTACGGCTGCCGTATTTGTACCGTCTGATATGGTATAATTTGTACTTGATGTACTGAAAGTGCCATTATTGGTAAAATGAACAGCATTGAGTTTAAGTAGCTGTGCTTCATAATTATTATTAAAACCGGCAGGTAAGCTAACTGTTTTGGCATCGGGAACCGGCAGTCCGCTGCTTAAAACAGACCAATTACTGACCGAATTTATTTCGAGCAAACCGTTGTAATCGGTCAATATACCGGTAATACTAACACTATCGCCACGATTTAAAGCCGAAAGAGCTGCATCGTAAACGGCAATACCGGCAGTGGTATCCTGCAGAAAACGGATTACACCCAGTTCGGAACCATTGGTAACAATTCCTTTCACGGTCACCGAACTTCCAAGGCTTTGCTGCCGGGCTTGTTGGATATTAATTTGACTAAAAGTCAGAAAAGAAACAAACAGACTAATCAGTAAACACAATGTCTTTTTCATCATCAGATATTTTATACGCAAAAGTACAAAGAAAAAGGGCCGGAATGATGAGTTCCGGCCTAGCATAATCTACCTGAAATTGGGATTATTAGTGTTTGACAAAACGAGTTGAAAGTTCTTCTATATCATTGGAAATTTTGACAAAATATACACCTGCACTCAGGTCAGAAATATTTACATTAAAGTTTTGTATGCCTGCAAGGGTTTCAATAGCTATCCGGTTAACCATGTTTCCAAATATATCAACGATGGTAAGTGTTACTAATTGATTATTGGTATTATTGATTGAAAAGTTAATCTCGTTAATTGCAGGATTAGGATACATGCTCTCGAGAGAGAAACTTGTTGCTGCCATGTAATTCTGAACAATTTGGCTGTATGAATATTGACCGTTAAAATCAGTTTGCCTGATTCTGTAATAATTATTTCCGCTGCCGGGATTATTATCAATAAAGTTGTAAGTATGCATGGTTTCTGAACTGCCCGCACCGCCAATAGTAGCGATAGTGGTAAAATGCACAGCATCGCTGCTTCTTTCAACGGTAAAAAAATCATTGTTTTCTTCGGTAGCGGTTACCCAGTTTAAGCTGATATTTTGTCCTTGTACAGTTGATTCGAAAGATGCCCATTCAACGGGTAGAACAGCACCGCCAAAAAAATTACATTGCAAACCGTTATCGAAATTAATGGTTTCGCTACCGATACCATCTAATCCGTCATCATAAGCTTTACCGTCTTCATCTTTATAAACACCAGCCGGTAAATCTTCATTTTCGAATTCATAAGATTTTCCATTATAGGTAATATCAACATCATTTCCGCTAGGTCCGTTAGAAGCTATATTCCATTTTACAAAAGCATTATTGCCGTCATTGTAAATGGTATCAGGACAATTGGAAGGATTGGTATAGGCTAAAAGTATATCGCTGTGAGATAATCCCCAGATAATTAATCCCCATTTGATCGCTTTAAAGATAGTAGACATGCTCATTGTTAAGGTATTTTGTCGTTAAAATTCAAACACTAATTAAAAAAGCGAATGATCATTGACTGTCGGGGGAAACAGTTTTGACAAAAACGAAAAAAAATTTCAATGATCCGGATGGGTAGTCCGGCTTGTAATGAGGGGGTGGTGTAATTTGTACACAAACAAAGATAGCCTGTGCATCAGCATTTGTCAATAGTTTTTCTAAGAAAAGTCCTACATTTATTAATTAATTTTATAAATGCCTGATTATCTGATATTTCTGATAGAAAGAAAAGGTGTAAATTTTGAAACATTTATAAATAGGCATTCAAAGTGCGTGTTCCTACAAAAAGAAACAGGCTACAATAAGCAGCCTGTTTTGTATATCCTTAAAAATCCGTGATTTATAATTTTTGCAGCAAGAGACTTTGCCGGTTTTCACCTTGTTCGATAAATAGCAGATAGGATCCACTTTGGCAGAACGATAAATCGAGTGGAATTTGATGCATTCCATAAAAACCATTCTCATGGATTTGCTGAACTTCACGTCCAAGCATATCAAAAACGACAATATCAAGGGGAATGGAATTATCACTATGATAATTCAGATGAGCAAAATTGGCAACAGGATTTGGGAAAATGCTTGCTGCACCCACTGCCGGAGCATTAATTCCTGACGGGTTTTGGGCATATAAGGTGAGTTGTTTCCACCAACCTTTAAAGGTTTCGCCTGCTCCACCATCGGTATTTCCAAAGCTTTTCATGTCATGAAAAGCAAGTTGTGCGGTCATGACCGTAGAGCTAATTAAAGTATTATCTATATAAAATGAGAGTGTCCGGGAAGTGGAGTCGTAAATAATACCCATATGATACCAGGTTCCCACCTGCACTGATTTGCCGGTATTTACAAGTTGAGAAAAACCATCGGTTTTATTAGCAAGCAATTGCAACACATTGCTGTCAGGAGTAGTTTCAACAATCAACCATCTCCAGGGGTCTCCGCAGACGAGCACAGGCCGGTTGATCGTATCCGGTTTAAAATCAAGTGTAAGTGCAAAATTCGAAAAATCCATTGAATCTATTTGTGGTGTTTTAACAGTACAGCCATTGGGCACGCCTCCCGGATAAATACCGGTAGAATAAATGGAACCTTGTTGAAATGGAGCATTTTGTATGGTAGCATCGGGATTATTGCCAATGGCATCGGTTCCATTTGTGCCAAATGGATATTTTGCAATCGGATGCCAGGTACTTAGATTCTGCGCCATGCCAAATACTGCCAATAATAAAATGGTGAATAGTAATGAAAAATTTTTCATAGTCTTATCTTTTGTTTAATAATAAAATCAAAAGTAAAAAAATATTCACACCATATTTAAGATCATATTAATTTATATTACTTGGATTTACTTACTTCAGCCATTTTATCATTTGTTTACCGGCCGGGTCTTCAAGCTGAATAATATAGAGGCCTGAAGAAATCCCGGACATGAACAGACTGTAAGAGTTTTCTCCTGGATGTTCTTCAATGGGTCTTTTATACATTATCCGCCCGGAAAGGTCGTAAATATAAAGTTGAAGCTTGTTTTGGCCGCTCGCCTGCCAATGCAATTCCAACTCATGAGCAGCATTACTAAATGCTTTTAAATCTGTGGCTGTGCTTATTGGTATGGATACTACTATATGGCTATAAGAAAAATCTCCATTCAGGTCTACCTGTTTCAATCTGTAGTAAGAAATGCTACTGAAAGGAAGCTTATCCATAAATTGATAGTGATTGACTGTTTTGCTTGAGCCGGCTCCGTTTATCTGCCCTATTTCATCAAAATGAACTCCATCCTGCGAACGCTCTATACTGAAATAATCATTGTTTTCTTCTGAAGATGTGGACCATTGAAGTTGTACACCGTCACCAAGCGTTTTGGCAATAAAAGAACTAATTGTTATTGGCAATAAGTTTTGACCGTTATTGGCAGCTCCTTTGGTGTTGGTACCTGAAGATACCGCCCAGGTAAAATCAGTGTATTGAGAACCGTTTCCTGACAGATATAGCGATGAATTAACCTGTGTACTTCCCGATTCGGCTACACCTATATCGGTACTTGTAAGGCCTGTAGCAGGCCCGTTTGTTGCTGTAAATATACCTTCATAACTTAAAAACAGATAATCACCCGTAGTATAATACTTTATAAAAATTCCATCCGGAGAGCCATTTTGAATAGAGCTGTAATCTTTATAATAATAATGATGTCCGTTTGCAGTAGAACCCAGCGTAAAGCTGCTTAATGATGTTTCACCGGCATATTTTGTTCCATCGTTTCCGTTGTAGAGCGATACTTTTATATTGGCTATATCGGTAACGGCAACCGGAACCACAACCTCCACAAATTCAATAGTATCAGATCCGGTATTGTCATAATGAAATTCATTAATAAAAATAGTTTGCGCATAGCCAGAAAGACTAATCAGGTAGAAGATAAGAACAAGCAGTAGTTTATTCATGACAGAAAGGATTATTAATTGATTAATAATTTACCCTAAAGGTATAAACTCTTTTTGTTATTTAGACAAAATAAGTTAAATTATTTTCAAAAATATGTAACTAATCTTTGAAAACGCTTGCCTTGCAGCCAAAAATCATATAAAACTCTGGGCAAAAAAGAAGTATTAATGATATAAACTGCGACTTTGTAAGCAAAAAGCGATGTAATATAAAGCCATTGTCAGTGCAAATTATAAATAAAGAAATCAAGCTTCTTATCGTCAAAAAAGAGGAATGAGATTAAAAAAAATAATATGACTCCATGAGTTTATTTTCGTTTCATCAGAGTTGCTCGATGAAGACACTGATGAAACAGAAAGCAAATCATCCAAATCTTCAGAATAATCTTCCGGGAGCTTTAGTCCCTGAACCGATCCATAGACTGTACAAGCGCTTCATCTTTTTTGATATAGAAAAAAGCCAAGGCAGTAAAAAGTAACATCAGAAAGGGAAAAGCGATACCAAATCCATAGGATAAACTTTGTGTTTCCGGTAATTGTTTGCGCCAGGTTTCCACTTGATAAATGGCATCGAATTGAAGGATCAGGGATAAAAAGCTAACAAAAGCGGCAAAGCGCATTTGTCTTTTACGGTTTTGAAACAGAAAGACTGCAAAGAAGCTGAAAGCAGCCACTACGCCCGACAATACAGCCAAAGAACGCAAATCTTTAAAGTGTTCGGTAAGCAGTATGCTAGCATCTTCAATTACATTTGCCAGCGGCATCCAAAGCAATCCTATACCGAGTAGTGTGGCGATGAGCAGAAAAACAGATTGTTTTCGTTGTATCATAATGCTAATATTAAAAACTCACAAAGCGAAATCATTACTTTTGCAAAAGTATCTTTTCTTTAAAAAAATTCCAGACAAATGGAGAATGTATTTATTGTAGATGCCCTCAGGACTCCTATCGGGAGATATGCAGGTGCTCTCAGTTCGGTGCGACCTGACGACCTGTCGGCTTTGGTGGTAAAAGCCCTGCTACAACGAAATCCGGGTATTGATAGTAGCAGGATAGAAGATTTAATATGGGGTGATACCAACCAGGCCGGGGAAGACAACCGGAATGTAGGCCGCATGATTGCCCTGCTATCAGGCTTGCCGGTGGAAGTAGCCGGTATGACCGTAAACCGGCTTTGTGCCAGTGGCATGCAGGCCATCATGGATGCTTCGCGGGCCATCATGTTGGGAGATGGAGAAATTATGATAGCCGGAGGGGTAGAAAGTATGTCGAGGGCGCCTTTTATTATGCCAAAATCATCAACCGCTTTTGGGCGTAAACCACAGATTTATGACTCCACCATTGGCTGGCGTTTCACCAATCCGAAACTGGCCGGGATGTATTATCCCTACTCTATGGGCGAAACGGCAGAAAACATTGTTGATCGCTATCATTTCAGTCGCGAAGAACAAGATGCTTTTGCACATCAATCGCAGGTAAAGTATCAACAAGCCCTGGAGGCAGGCAAATGGAAAGATGAAATTGTACCGGTGAGTATAAAACCAAGAAAAGGAGATGCATATCTCGTATCAAAAGACGAACATCCAAGGCTCACGTCACCCGAAAAGCTGGCTAGCCTTCGTCCGGCCTTTCGCAAAAACGGAAGTGTTACAGCGGGCAACTCCTCGGGAGTAAACGATGGGGCTGCCGCTGTGGTTTTAGTCTCTGAATCTTATCTTAAAGAGAAAAGACTAAAGGCAAAAGCAAGAGTCGTCTCGATGGCCGTAGCCGGAGTGAATCCTGATTGCATGGGTTTGGGTCCGATACCGGCTACCCGTAAAGCTCTGAAACGGGCAGGATTGAGCATGAAAGATATTGGACTGATAGAATTGAATGAAGCATTTGCTTCGCAATCGCTGGCTTGTATCAAAGAACTGGAACTAAATCCTGAAATCGTAAACGTAAATGGAGGGGCTATTGCATTGGGCCATCCTTTGGGATGCACAGGAGCCAGAATAACAAGTACTTTGCTGTATGAAATGGAAAGAAGGCCTACGGTACGCTACGGTTTGGCAACATTGTGTATTGGTGTAGGACAAGGTGCTGCTATTATTTACGAGAAAGTATAAACTACCGGATGCGCTATTTCCTGGAAATTGAATATAAAGGTACAGCATATAATGGCTGGCAATTGCAAAAAAACGCAGCGAGTGTGCAGCAAAGCATCCAAGAATGTATGACACTTATTTTTCGTGAACCGATTCATATTTACGGGGCCGGCAGAACAGATGCCGGAGTGCATGCCGTTCAAATGTTTGCCCATAGTGATTTGAAACAAAAAATTACCCCGGTTCTGCTAAAACGTGTTAATCGATTTTTACCCAAGGATATTGTTATTCACAAAGCCATAAAAGTTGCCGATAATGCCCATGCACGCTTCGATGCTGTTTTGCGAGAATATATGTATTGTATACACTTAAAAAAATCACCTTTACTAAACGGGCTGAGCTATCATTATACCTATGATTTATGCAAAATGGATGCCATGAAGGAAGCAAGTGATTTCCTGAAAACCTGCAAAGATTTTACTATTTTAAGCCGCAAAAGTCCGGACCAAACCAATAGCATTTGTCAGCTTTTTGAGGTGCGTTGGGAAATTAAAAGTGATGAAAACAGGTTGATATTTTATATCTCTGCCAATCGCTTTCTAAGGGGCATGGTGAGGAGAGTTGTGGGCGTATTGCTTTGCATTGGCAGGGGAAAATTAAGTTTAGATGAATTTAAGTATGCAATGATGAACCATTCACCTTTACCCGTAAACGACAAAGCACCTGCTCACGGACTTTATTTAAACAGCATTGAATATCCATATTTGAAAAATAAACCTTGAGAAAATTTTTTAACTTTAGTTTATTGTGGCGGGTCATTAAGCTTGCTTCTCCTTATAAAGGCTTGTTCTTCCTGGCTATATTTTCGGCAATAATCCGCTCATTGCTTGTTCCGCTCAATCCTTATCTTATACAACTTACCATTGACCGGAACATTGCCCGGAATGATTTAAGCGGATTAAATCATATGATTTTGTTACTGGTAGCTTTGATTCTGCTACAAGCTTTCGTTCAATATATTTTTATTTACCTGACCAACTGGCTTGGTCAGAATATCATCCGGAATCTTAGAGTAAGTGTATTTAATCATATCACGAGTTTGAGGATGCGTTTTTTCGATCAAACTCCTATCGGAACAGTTACTACTCGCACCATCAATGACGTAGAAACCATCAACGATATTTTTGCACAAGGAATCATCACCATTGCTGCCGATTTAATGTCTATCGTCACTATCATAGCATTAATGCTTTATATGGATTGGCGATTAAGTTTAGTTTGTTTTATCACGCTTCCTTTACTGATAATAGCTACATATATTTTTAAAGAAAAGGTAAAAGTTGCTTTTGAGCATATTCGCAATCAGGTAGCCCGGATGAACGCCTTTCTTCAAGAGCATATTTCGGGTATGAAAGTGGTTCAGATATTTACGGCCGAGGGTAGGGAAATGCATCAATTTGAAACCATCAACCGGAAATACAAACAAGCAAATGTGAAGGCCATTTTATACTATTCGGTATTTTTTCCGGTCATCGAAATTATTACTGCCATTGCCTTGGGTTTACTGGTTTGGTATGGAGCCTTTCAGGTTATCAGCGGTGTTTCAAGTTTAGGTATTCTAATTGCCTTTTTCCTGTATTTGAATTTATTATTCAGGCCAATCAGAATGCTGGCCGATAAGTTTAACACCGTACAAATGGGATTGGTAGCGGCAGAAAGGGTATTTAAATTGCTCGACCGGCAAGAACAAATTAAAAATCAGGGACAATGGATGCCGGCATCTATCCATGGTCATATACAGATTGAGCATTTATGGTTTGCCTATAGCGATGAACAATATGTACTGAAAGACATCAATTTTGAAGTCTTACCCGGCCAAACCCTGGCTATAGTAGGTGCAACCGGATCGGGAAAAACCTCTATCATCAATGTGCTAAACCGCTATTATGCTTTTCAGAAAGGGGAGATACTCATTGATGGAAAAAACGTTACAGAATACAGTCTTGACAATTTGCGCAAACATATTGGAAATGTGATGCAGGATGTATTTCTTTTTACCGGAAGCATCTATGACAATATTACATTGAGAAATCCTTCCATAAGCCTAGAAACGGTAAAAGAGGCTTCCCGGATATGTGGTGTACATGATTTTATAGAAGCTTTGCCGGGTCAATATGATTTTGATGTGCATGAACGTGGATCGACCCTAAGTTTAGGGCAAAGGCAACTAATCGCATTTGTAAGAACTTTTATTTATAATCCGGCCATATTAATCTTGGATGAAGCCACATCGAGTATTGACCGGGAGACCGAGCGATATTTACAAAAAGCGATTGATATATTAACAAAAAACAGAACGGCTATAATCATTGCTCACAGATTATCTACCATACAGCATGCCGATACCATCTTGGTTATGCAAAAGGGAAAGGTTGTAGAAAAAGGAAAGCACAGTACCTTAATCCGGCAAGATGGATTATACCGTAAACTATACGAAATGCAGTTTACCGATCAACAAGCTTAATCAACAAAGCCGTTCTGCAATAGAACGGCTTTGGATTGACATTGGCTTTCAGACTTTACCTTTTCTCAATGGGAACATAATTACGTTCCTTTTCACCAATATAAATTTGACGGGGACGACCAATTGGTTGTTTTTGATCCAGCATTTCTTTCCATTGTGCAATCCAACCCGGTAAACGGCCTAATGCAAATAAAGCAGTAAACATATCGGTTGAAAATCCTAAAGCCCGGTAAATAATACCGGAATAGAAATCGACATTTGGAAATAATTTACGGGACACAAAATAATCATCTTTTAAAGCTGATTCTTCCAGTTTTTTAGCAATATCCAAAACGGGGTCGTTAATCCCCATTTTGCCAAGAATTTTATCGGCAGAAGATTTGATAATTTGAGCCCTGGGATCGAAGTTTTTGTAAACCCTGTGGCCAAATCCCATCAAGCGGAAAGGATCATTTTTATCTTTAGCTTTTTCGATGTATTTATCGCTATTGCCACCATCGGCTTTTATGGCTTCAAGCATTTCAATAACCTTTTGATTCGCACCGCCATGCAGTGGTCCCCAAAGTGCTGTAATGCCGGCAGCAATTGATGCATATAAATTGGCTTGTGATGAGCCAACGATTCTCACGGTTGAAGTGGAACAATTTTGTTCATGATCGGCATGTAAAATGAGCAGTTTGTTCATAGCTTCCACAACCACCGGATCTACTTCATAGTTTTCAGTAGGATATCCAAAAGTCATTTTCATGAAATTGGATACATAATCCAGCTTATTGGTTGGATACATAAAAGGATGACCTTTTGATTTTTTATAAATCCAGGCTACCAAAGTGGGCATCTTTGCAATGAGCCTTCTGATGGTTTTCATTTTTTCTGCATCCGTAGCATTTAGGTTTAACGATTCGGGATAATAGGCCGAAAGAGAGCAAACCATAGAAGCAAGCATACCCATCGGGTGGGCGCTGGAAGGATATCCTTCAAAGAATTTTTTCATATCCTCATGGACCAGGGTATGATGACCAATGGAATCATCCCATTCTGACAATTCCGCTTGATTAGGTAATTCACCATAGATTAGCAAATAAGCAACTTCAAGGAATGATGAATTTTCAGCTAATTGCTGAATCGGATAACCCCGGTAGCGAAGAATTCCTTCTTCTCCATTCAAAAAGGTAATAGCACTTGTTGTCGATCCGGTATTTTTATAGCCAAAATCGAGTGTAACCAAGCCACTCTGACTTCTTAATTTCGAGATATCAATACCTTTTTCATTTTCTGTACCTACAATGACCGGCAGCTCAATTTCGCTACCATTAGCCGTAATTTTTGCCATTTCACTCATTATAATTCTGTTTTTTTAAAGATTATTCTGATACCGTCAAACATAAACAGGATTTCCAAATTATCTGATGACTTAAATCACCCTATAATGTCAAAATAATTAATGCATATTATGAAGAAATATTGTATTCAACAGAAGTATAAATCAAGTACTTGTTTTTCGATAATTAAGTATAGCCAGAAAATTGAAACCTACTGCAAAAGCGGCCATAGCCAGGAAGTATCCGGAGATATTATAAAATGTGCTTCCTTTCAACATTACCATTCGCATCACTTTCACAAAATAGGCAATGGGATTGATCAGGGTAAGTTTTTGTGCCCACAGCGGCATACTTTCGATAGGTGTAAACAAACCACTCATCAAGATAAAAACAACAATAAAAAACCAGGATAAAAACATGGCTTGTTGTTGAGTGGATGAGAAAGTAGATACCAATAAGCCAATGCCGAGTACCGCTACGAGATAAACGGCAGCAAAGGCAAAGAGCAAAAGCATGCTTCCTTCAACCGGAATATTAAAGACCAACAGGGAAACCCCCATACCCAAAGCCAGTTCCACCATACCGATGATCCAAAAAGGCAACATTTTTCCAATAATAAAAGCCCCT
The DNA here is from genome assembly GCA_024276745.1 of Bacteroidota bacterium. GTDB lineage: Bacteria > Bacteroidota > Bacteroidia > Chitinophagales > S012-47 > JAJRWN01. Next base: position 10,195 of record JAJRWN010000097.1, on the reverse strand, counting down.
TTCCCAATGGGCGTTACATTGATTTGCTCCATGGTTCCGATTTCTTTTTCTCTAACGAGATTTAAACCCGACAGCACCATACCGACCAGAGTAACCAGGAGCACCAAAATACCGGGTACCATAAAGGTTTTGTAATCCAAATGAGGATTAAACCAATTGGCAAAACGGATATCAGGAGCTTTTATAGTGCTTGTTTCCCGGTTACTTTCTATATCAATCTGCCGGCTGAATTGTGTAATGATACTTTGGGCATAATTATAGACTACTGCCGCTTTGGAGCTGTTTATTGCATTTACGGCACAATATATTTTAACCATTTTTCCATGCCTTAGATTTTTTTCGAAATACTGTGGAATATGTACAACAATATCACACCGGTCGGCATACAAAGCATCTAAAGCCTGTTCATTATCATCGGCATATCCTATAACATCGAAATAAGGCGATTGTTCAAATTTCAATACCAGTTGATTGGCAAAGATACTGTGGTCGACATCGAGCACTACAATATTGATATGCTTTATTTCATAGGTTGCCGCATTAGCCATAATCAACAGCTGAATGATGGGCAATACAAAAATCAGGGGCAACATAGATTTGTTGCGAAAAATCTGCAGAAACTCCTTTTGCAATATGTATTTTATCTTATTCAAGTCTGACTTTTAGTTTTTTTATACTAATGCCCAGCAACAACAAACACATGGCTGCCAGAATGAGCGTTTCTTTCCAAAAAAAAGCAATTCCCACCCCTTTCAGCATAATATCTTTGATAATCACCAGAAACCAGCGGGCAGGAATAATATAGGTTAGTATTTGCAACAAGCGAGGCATATTTTCAATAGGGAAAATAAAACCTGACAATATGATGGTTGGAAGCATCAGCGCAATCAACGATATCATCATAGCGGTTTGCTGAGTACTTACAAGTGTAGAAATGAGGATGCCCAAACCGAGGGATGTGAGAATAAACAACATGACCTCCAGGCCGAGCAAAAATAAGCTTCCCTGTACGGGCATACCAAAAACAAAATAGGCCAGTGCTACAATGCTTGCCGCGTTTACAAGAGACAACAATAGATAGGGGAAAACTTTCGCCAGGATAATTTGTACCGGTTTTACCGGGCTCACCATCAATACTTCCATAGTACCTTGCTCTTTTTCGCGAGCGATGGAAATAGAAGTCATCATAGCAGATACCAACATTAGAATAACAGACATCACCCCCGGGACAAACATAAAAACACTTTTCATAGACGGATTAAAATACATTTTTACTTCGGGCTGAATCCGTCTTTGATTAGCCATAGCGGGTAATTTTTCCAGGATATATTTATTGATAATGGCAGAAGCGTAATTCACCAGTAAATTAGCCATATTCGGATCTGAAGCATCGGCTGCCAGAAAGAGATTTAGTCCGCGTCCTTTCATCAGTTGCTGATAAAAATCAGGACCATACTCAATAATTAATTTAGCTTTTCCTTTGCGAAAAGCGGCTTCTATATCGGGTGGATGATCGAGATTATCGAGTAAAGTAAAATAGCCAGAGGATAGAAGTCTTTCGGTAATTTCGCGGCTTCCCTGGTCATGAGCCCTATCGAGTATGGAGATTGGTGCATTGTTTAAATCGTTGGTAATGGCAAAACCGAAAAGCACCACCTGAGCAATAGGAATTCCAAAAAGTATAAGCAAAGTCCGTTTATCGCGCAGGATATGCAATAATTCTTTTTTTACAAAACTGAAGAATCGATTTGCTGATTTCATCTGGCTAATTTTAAAAAAACTTCATCCATATTTCCGGCATCATACTTCTTTTTCAATATATCGGGTTTGTCTAAAGCTCTGATCATACCTTCAGTCATGATACAAACCCGGTCACAATATTCGGCTTCATCCATATAATGAGTGGTAACGAAAACAGTAGTTCCACCGGCTGCTGTTTCATAAATCATTTCCCAAAATTGTTTTCGTGTAATGGGGTCAACCCCACCGGTAGGTTCATCTAAAAAGACTACCTGAGGGCGGTGAATAAGTGCTGTTGACAAGGCTAATTTTTGTCGCCAGCCCAAAGGCAAATCTCCCACTAATCGTTTTTCAAGTCCGTTAAGTCCGGTTTTTTCAATCAATTGAGCAGCCCGTTTTTTTACCAATGCCTTTTTAAGTCCGTAAATCCCTCCGTATAATCGAATATTTTCCATCACGCTAAGGTCTTCGTATAATGAAAAGCGCTGGCTCATATATCCAATCCGGCTTTTTACCAGATTGGGATTTTTAAGAATATCGGCTCCGGCTACCATGCCACTACCACTACTGGGCTTCAGCAATCCGCATAACATCCGGATAGCGGTGGTTTTACCGGCACCATTGGCTCCGAGAAATCCAAAAATCTCACCTGCTTCCACTTCAAAGCTAATGTGATTGACGGCTGTAAAATCACCAAATTTCCGGGTTAGTTCTTTTATGATGATAATAGGCTCAGGCATGGGTTAGCGTTTTTTGATGAAGCAATTCAAGAAAACGGTCTTCTATGCCCGCATTAATACTCATAATCTGGCTGCCGGGCAAAGCATGATGAGTAAGGTATTGCTTCAATTCATTATTGTTGATTTTATAGGTAGTGCTTAAATGAACGGCATCGCCAAAGGGATAAGCTGAATAGGTATTGGGCCAGGAACGCAATGTTTTCAGCAATAAATATTTATCCGGAGCTTTCACTGCGCAGAGATGAAGCTCATAATCTGCCACAATATTAGCCGGAGTGTCAATGCTGAGAATTTGTCCATCCTGAAATAGAGCAATCCGGTCGCAAAGATTGGCTTCATCCATATATGGAGTTGATACAAGTATGGTGATACCGGCCTGGCGAATACCCGATAATAATTCCCAAAACTCTTTACGTGATACGGCATCGACACCGGTAGTTGGTTCATCGAGCAGTAATATTTTTGGCCGGTGAATGAGTGCACAGGATAAAGCCAGCTTTTGCTTCATCCCTCCTGATAATTGTGCCGCTCTGCGATTCCTGAAAGGCTCGAGTTGTTTGTAAACCGGTTCAATTAATTGATAGTGTTGACGAACAGAGGTACCGAAAACAGAAGCATAAAAGGCCAGATTTTCTTCCACAGTTAAATCAGGATACAGACTGAAACGACCGGGCATATAGCCTAAAAGCATCCGGATTTGCCTATAATTTTTGATGGTATCATAGCCTATTACCGATGCCTTACCCTGATCAGGAATAAGCAATGTTGCCAATATTCTGAATAAGGTGGATTTGCCGGCACCATCGGGGCCTATCAGCCCAAACAATTCGTTTTCTTTTACGGTCAAAGAAACAGAATGTAATGCCTTGACAAGTCCGAAAGATTTACTGATATTTTCTGCTTTTATCAAAAGGGGCGATTATACTAGTTTAGTAAATTTACTTCTCCGGGCATACCGATTTTCAGACTTCCGTCATTATCAACCCTTACCTTGAAAGCATACACCATATCTACGCGGTCTTCTTTGGTTTGAACAATTTTAGGAGTAAATTCAGCTTCAGAAGAAATCCAACTTATTGTTCCTTTGAGCCTGCGATTTTTTGATTTTGTATCATCAATCAATACTTCTACTTCAGCACCCAAAGCCATGTGGGGTAATTGATCGCCCGAAGCATAGGCCCGCAAATACATGGTACTTAAATCGGCAATCCGGTATAAAGGACGACCTGCTCCGGTAATTTCACCGGCTTCGGCCAGTTTTACCAATACCGTTCCCGAAACCGGATTATATACCGAGCAACGGCTGATTTTGTCATTTATACTTGCTATTTGAGCATCGACAGCCTGAATGCGGCCAATGATAGGTGCATGCTGGCTGGCCATACTTTTGATTTGTTGCCTAAGCACTTTTACCTGATTCAGTATATCGTCTAATTGCTTTTGAGTAGCCGCTCCTCCTTCGAGTAGTTTCTGAAATCGTTCTGATTCTTTCAATGCATTTTCAAGTTGTGTTTGTAAAACATCCATTTGAGCCACAACAGGCCGCGATTGAGCCGCAATGGCCGTCCGGTTTGCTTTTAATTGCAAGAGTTGCAAATGCAAAGGAATGGTATCGATAAGTGCTACCAAACGTCCCGAATCAATCCGCTGTCCCTCTTCAACATCAAATCGAATGAGTTTACCGGGCAGCTCTGAAGAGACATTGATTTCGGTTGCTTCAAAATTGCCATACGCATCAGATCGTTTGTTGCCCGTATTGCAAGCAGCTGCCAATAAACAAGCGGCAAATAGCCAATATGTTTTATTCATTTTCATCATTTTCGATTTTTGGAAGGCCCAACAAATTGAGATAATCGAGCCTCGTTTTTAATAATTGAATAGTATGCGTTTCTTTCAGCAACATGATTTCTTTCTGATCATTTACTGCCGATAGATAATCAGTAGTTGTGGCCATACCGAGATTGAGTTTGTTCGACTCGGAAGAAACGATGTCCTTTTGCAAAGTAAGCATGGTATCGTCCACAGCCAAGGATTGCTTAAAGGCATCCAGCTTTGTAAGCAAAGTAATCCGGGCATTTTCAAGATTGTATTCCAAGCTTTCCTGTTGATTCAATATCAGTTTCTTTTGAATTGCCAGACCTTGATTCAGATAGCCGGTTTTTTGCCAATCCCAGAGTTGCCATTTTAGGGTAATACCGGCAAAATACCAAGGCTGAAAACTATCATCAAGCAGGTTTAGTCCGGGACGGCCATATCCTCCCTGAACAACGGCAGCAAGTATGGGTCTTCGCTTGTTTTTGTTTAGCTCAATTTGGGCATCAAGAGTTGATAAACGGCTGCTGAAATAATTCATCTCAGAACGATGCTGATAATCCGGTTCCATGGGTAAATCTGGTAGGTTTATAACAATATCGAGCTTTTGATGGTCGGCAAGCCCCAGTAAATGGTTCAAAGAATGAGCCGCTGCGTCAAAAGCCGCTAGTGCCTCTATTTTCTGCTGATTTAATTTTAACATAGCCACTTGCAATTTTTGCTCATCGCTATGAAGCATTACACCATTTTTTATAGCCTGCTCCATTTGATGGATGTGTTGCTCCAGTTCATCACTTGCAATTTGTAATACTTCCAATTGTTTTTGCATTAGCATTTTGGCAATGACAAACTCATTCACTTGCTGCCGAATGGCATCTAATTGAATCTCAGTTTGGGCTATACTGCTTGTTGATTGGGCAATCAATAAGGCTTTATTGGCATTAATCACACCTCCATCATAAATCAGCTGGCTGACATCAAGCACGGTTTTGTATTGGTCTTTTGAAAGCGTGACTGCCGGCATACCGGGCACCAATTCGGGAATGCTGATTGATTCAGACTGATAGCTTGCCCTTGCCGTAAAATTTAATTGAGGATAGCGAGCTGTTTGAATGGCGTTAACACCGGCATCACTTCCTTTGGAAATTAATTGTTTTGCCGCATACAAAGGGCTGTTCTTTTTTGCCATCGTATAGCAATCTGCCAGGCTCAATTGGAGTACCGATTCCTGAGCATTTAGCTGTAAAGTCGATAGCATGATTAAAATTGGTAGTACTCGTTTCATATTTAATGCTTTGCTTATGATTCGATTCGTAAGGATTGATGTAAAAATGCTTTAACCTGCTCTCGTCTGCCTTTTAAAAATTGACGATAGGCTTGCTCATTTTTATTTAAAATTACTTGCACCATGGGCTTTGCAATAAATGGAAAAACACATAAGGCGATACTGTTAATCAACAAGTGCTCCACATCAACTGCTTTAATTTGACCCGCTGCTGCAGCTTCATCGACCTGAAGTTTCAAGCTTTCAATAGCAGGAGTCCGGATGTGTCCCGTAAAAGATTTGATGAAATCCTGACCTTTCCGGGTCATTTCATGGATCAGGAAACGTGGCAATAAAGGATGCTTTTCCAAAAAATCAAGATAGCGGTCAACAAAGGTGCTAAGTTTCTCCTGAATAGGCATATCTTGTTCAATCAACTGATTCATCCGGCCAATCATTTGGTTGAAAGCCACATAAAATATTCTTTCGAAGAGCTTATCCTTAGTTTTAAAATAATAATGCAATAAACCTTTATTAATCCCTGCCCGTTCTGAAATTTCGCGCATTCGTGCCCCATCAAAACCTTTCTCTAAAAAGATTTCTTCAGCAGATTGTATGATTTTTTCTTCGGTTGGATTTTCTTTCACGCTACAAATTTACCCATTTGGGTAAATTAAACAAAATTTTAAACGATTTTCTTATTTTTAATCTTGTACTAATTGAAAATTAACGTTTAAAGATGCCAAAAACCAACTTATGAAAAGGATTACTACGCTGTTTGCTTTTGTAATGGTAGCCGGCTTGCTGCATAGTCAGCAATATTGTGTACCCGGAAGGTTCGATACGAGTGTGGTATTTTCCTATGCACAGCTTCATCATAGATTTGATGGTGTTTTTGGTATAGCTACAGATTGGCTGGGACAGCCCGATACGCTTACCTACGATTATTTTTTACCACGCATTGATATAGACACATTTGCAAAAGTACCTTTGATTGTTTTTATTCACGGAGGTGGTTTTTGGACCGGTGATAAAATAGTATTTGATTATGACGCCATTCAAATGGCCCAAAGAGGATATGCCAGTGCCAGCATTAATTACCGGGTGGGTTGGGATATCGGCAGCGGCCCAAAGAATTGTGATGGAAACCCGGGACAACAAGTAGAAGCCATGTACCGGGCATTGCAGGATGCACACGCTGCCCTGAGATATTTTGTACATTATGCCGATAGTCTGCATATTGATACTGCTCAGATTTTTGTAGCTGGAAGCAGTGCAGGAGCGGTGACTTCACTGCTTTTGGCCTATATGCAACAAGATGAAGTTGATTCGCTTATCGACACCATGAATCTGCATGCATTGCTGGGACCGGTTGATTCTTCATCCAATCATTTTACAGATCGTTTCACGCTAAAAGGAATTGTATCGCTTTGGGGAGGCATTCCGGATACTCTACTGATTACTGCCGCTGATCAAATACCTACATTAATGATGCACGGCACCAATGATTCGATTGTTCCATATATCTTTGGCTCGGCTTATTATTGCCCAAATTCAGCACAATTATTTGGTTCAAAATCAATTCAACAAAGATTGGAATCGCTGAATGAAAACTATGAATTGGATTATCATCCGGGAGGCGGACATGGCGTATTTCCTAAAGACTACAGGCTCGAACGGATAAGTTTTTTTCTAAAACGGATTTTGTGTGGTGAATGCCGTCAAATTATTATGGAAGACCTCAACTATATTCAAAATGATTCCTGTGCAAGTCAAGCCATATTTGTTCCCGGTATTCAGCATGATATGACCCTTGAAATCTATCCCAACCCGGCTCACGACAAGCTGATTTTAAACCTGACCGGTCCCGGAGCACTTATCGAAATATTTGACCTCAGCGGACAATTGCTTAGTACCCGGATAAAAGCGGATGGAATCAATCATATTGAACTGGATATATCTGATCTGAAACCCGGTATTTATCTGCTGTCGCTTAGTAACAGGGCCGGGAAATACACCCAAAAAATATTGGTGTTTTAGTACCCTTGATATGGCAGACCGGAAATACGGGAATGTTTATTATGGCATGTCATTAGAGTCCTTTTCGAGAGACTTTGATGGGGTGAGGAAGATATGGAAGGAATATTATTTGCTGCAGTATTTATTCTATTTTCAGTACAAATGGTAAATACTCTTTTTTCTTCCCGTATTCATAAATTAATAATCTTTTCAGGTTTTCATTATGCCTCATATACATATACATTGCCCCTTGTGCCCTTAAAAGTCTTTCACCTTTATCTATTCCCAGATTGATTTTATACAACTCCTTAATTCCTTTGACAAATTCATTGTACATATTAAATTGTTCACCCTGATAGTTATTTAAAATTGCAGTAAAACAAAATGCTTCAACCTGTGGTTTTCTTATTTTCTCAGTTTGTTTTAATCCATTAAACCCAGTACAAACCTTTCCTGCATAAAATCCTTTTTCCGTGATCTCGATGATTAAAAAATATTTCACTGCTATATTCAGTAGTTCATCAATTGAAATAGTATCAGGAATATAATGGGATTGATTTGTAAACCTTTCGGTCAATTGATGCATTACACTATTAAAGGTACTATCATTTTCAAGCGATCTAATAAATGCATTTTGCAGCTCAACAGTATCGTTAATGTTTATTAATTGTTCATAATTCGTATTGTCTGAAAAATTTGTTCGCAAATAATCAATGTATTGAGCATTATTATTTACCAAGTCTGAAAAACAAGAATTACTATCAATGGTATTAACGATTTTCACTAAATATTCCCTTTCACCATACTTCATTTTTTTAATCTTGAATATCGCTTGATATTCCTCTTCAATTTTGCAATTACTCTGTGAGAAGGAATTCAATGCAATTAATCCACTTGCTAAAACAAGAATTATGCGTTTCATTTATTATGCTTTTTATTATGATTACGCTTTGCCGGCATCAGTATTTATTTTTCATTTCCTGTTCCAGCAGCGTCACCTGGTTTTCTGAAAGGGGACTCTGATGAGAGGGGAAATGGCTATGAATGATTATTGTAGAATGACAATATGTATGGCTTACAGCTAGGCATTTAATCCGGTTTTTAATATTTCTTTTACCACTCCGAACATCATTGCCGAAAAATCCTCTTTAAATTCTTTATTGTCCGAATACAGTTTATATAAATCAAAGTTTGTGGTTATGTGTTTCAACAACTCATCACCTACAACTTTATCACTTGTAATTCTTGCATTTTGTTCATCTGAAAACTTAATTGAATTTATTAGTTCTTCATTTTTTGCTACATCTTGAGCAATGTTCTCAGCCATTTGTCTAACCTTGTCTGCATCTTCAAATTCAGTTCCGTATTTATCATTGAATGATTGCAGGATATTTGAAAGTCTATCTATTTCAGGGTCATTTACTCCCCCTCGCATTTTTGTTGGAATAGGCTGTAATTCTTCACTTTGTTCCATTGGAATATTGATTGTTGCTTCAAATTGCAAACGGTAACTGTCCATATTGATTTTTTCTAAAATATCAATTGGTATTTCAATATCATCGCTACCCAATTTATTTTGCAGATGATTTAAGAAAATATAAAGTCGCTCTAAATAAGCATTTTCAAAGGCTACAATTTGAGATAAGAAAATATACAAGCGAACATAAGTTTTTACTTTTGCTCTAAAATCTGCCTGTTGTTCTTCTTCTAAATCATTTCTAAAAACCGAACTGGCTTCGTCTAAAATAGCGTGCAATTGGTCAACAGGCACATTTGCCAATATCTTATCAGAAAATTCTTCAACTTGCTCACGAGAATAAACCTGATAACTATCCAAAGCATCTTGTAAATCAAATAATTTATTTGGGTCTGTTCCTTCGTTTAAAATGGTGCTTTGAAAATAGGGTTTAAAAGCTTTCTCAATATCTTCAGAAGTGTTGGCAAAATCCAAAACAAAAGTGTCTTGTTTTAGCGGATGACTTCTGTTTAATCGAGATAAAGTTTGAACAGCATTTACACCACCCAATTTTTTATCTACATACATTGTGTGAAGCAATGGTTGATCGAATCCTGTTTGAAATTTGTTGGCTACTAATAAAAATTTGTACTCGTCTTTTTCAAATTCTTCTGGAATGTTACCACTTGGAAAATGATTTAGACTACTTTCTGTTTCTCCATCTATCTCGCCCGAAAAAGCAACAATCGCTTTGTAAGGACTATTTATTGAAGTTAGGTATTTATCAAAAGCGTGTTTGTATTGAACGGCTTTTTTACGACTGCTCGTTACCATCATTGCTTTTGCTTTACCGCCAATTTTTCTTTTCTGAACTACATTTTCCATAAAATGGTCAATCATTAATTTCGATTTCTTTTTTATGGCGTGTTCGTGTCCTTCAACAAATGCTTTTAGTTTCTTTTGTGCTTTTTTCTTGTCGTATTCGGGGTCATCTTCTATTTTTTTGAGTAAAGCGTAAAAACTTTGGTAGGTTGTATAATTGAGAAGTACATCTAAAATAAATCCTTCTTCGATGGCTTGTTTCATTGAATACAAATGAAAGGCTCTGTAATTGGTTTTACCGTCTTGTTGCAATGGGACTCCAAACAGTTCTAATGTTTTGTT
>JAJRWN010000096.1 GCA_024276745.1 Bacteroidota bacterium | reverse complement strand
TATGCAGGTGCTACAGTTTACCATGTCACTCGGCCGAAAGAAACTTTTATAAATAGTGGTGACCGGCTTAAAATAAGATATAGTGCCAATGCAGGTGCAACCATTGTTTTAAATGATTTAATGACTTTGCACCCTAGTTTTTTATATATGAATCAGGCAAAAGCAAGTGAGCTTATGATTGGTTCTGATCTTGGATATTTATTGCAAACCGATAAATTAAATGCCATTCTTTATGGTGGTCTCTTTTATCGACATAAAGATGCTATTATTCCTTATGTCGGTATGGATTATAAAGATTTTAAACTTGGACTTAGCTATGATGTTAATTTATCCGGACTTAGTGAGGTTAGCAGAGGAAGGGGTGGTTATGAATTATCCCTTATCTACAAAGGAATCATTACTTCCATTCCCTCAACCATAGTAGTTCCCTGTATTCGATTCTAAATAGACATCTGATAAAAAGAAAAATATAATAAAGCATGAAAAAACTACTTGGTCTGTCTTGTATCCTTCTTCTTGGAAACTTGCTGGTATTCTCTCAAGTTCATCAAGATGATAAAAATCTGAATTGGAGACAAAAACTTAAAAAGGCTAACGAATTGCTGGATAGAGGCAGCTATTATAACGCCATTGATTATTATAAGGAAATTCTAAAGGAAAAAACCGGTGATCCTGATATCATGTTCAATCTTGGTATGGCTTATTACGGAGGTCGCGATTATCAAAGTGCCGAAGAAATTTTTAAAACGGTATTTGATAACGATAATAAAAAATGGCGTAAAGCCGAATATTACTATGCCTTAATGGCAAAAATGAATGGTAAATATCAGGAAGCATTCGATGCATTTAAAGATTTTAGCAAACATTTCAAAAGCTCCGGTAAAGAAGGCCAGGCTATGAAAAAACGGGTTCGTAATCAATACAAAGGTTGCGAATTGGCTATGCAAATGCTTGCCGATACAAGCAATATTGAGGTCCAACACATGTCTGATAACATCAATGCGCTGTATACCGAATTTTCACCAAGACTCATGGGCGATTCCGTTTTAATATTTGGTTCACTCAAAGTTGACAGTATTATTGTTTTAGATCGGCAGAACAGGGTAATGCCCAAAGCCAGACTGTATGAATCTGAAAAAATTGGTGATGTTTGGACACCGGCAAAAGAAATGCAGGGTCCTTTTAATAAAACCAGAGACCATACCGGTAACGGTGCTTTCAGCCTTGATGGAAAACGTTTTTACTATACCCAGTGTAGTGAAGATAAAGGCCAGGATGTTTCTTGCGATATTTATGTAAGTAATTATAACAACGGGAAATGGTCGAATCCTAAAAAATTGAATATCAATGATAATAAAGCAAACGATACCCATCCATGGATTGGACCTTATAAAAATGGTGATGAAGTGCTTTATTTCTCTTCAAACCGGGAAGGTGGCAATGGTGGTATGGATATTTGGTATTCGGTAATCAAAAATGATGGAAAAGATTACGATGCTCCACGCAACATCGGCAGACGAATTAATACGGCAGGAGATGAGATTACTCCTTTTTTCGATAATGCATCAGGCGTATTGTATTTTAGCTCAAACGGACAGATTAATGTAGGTGGATTTGATATTTTTAAAACCAAGGGCAGTGGAAGGTCATGGGCAAAACCCATTAATGTCGGTTTTCCGCTCAATAGCCCTGTTGACGATATGTATTACGTGCAGTATAACGATGGTGAAAATGGATATTTGGTATCCAACAGAATTGGAACAATTGCCCCTAAAAGTCCTACTTGCTGCGATGATATCTGGTCATTCGAGCAGGTGATTCCACCTATCTTCAATATTATGGGTTTTGTTTACGAAAAAGGTGATACTACCAAAACACCAATCGATAGTGCAACCATTCAATTATTTTATGCCGAAAGTAATGGAGTGATAGATTCTGCAGTCTCCGATTTGGATACTATGTATGATTTTTTCCGGGGTACCGAATTTAAAAACTATCGAATTGAAGCCCGAAAAGCCGGTTATACGGCCGGTATTAATACTACCTCAACGGTCGGTCTGGAAGTTTCCGATACTTTATATGTCAATTTATATCTTACTCCTATCCGGAAATTTGGAGAAATCATTCTCCGGAATGTTTATTTCGATTTTGATAAAGCTTTTATTCGTGAAGATGCTAAACCTTCTCTCGATACGATTTATAATGTATTGATAGAAAATCCCAATATCAAAATTGAATTAAGTTCGCATACCGACTCCAGGGGCAGTAAAGAATATAACCGCGACCTTTCGCAGCGAAGAGCCGATAGCAGCAGGGCTTATCTGATCGGAAGAGGGATTAATCCTGAGAGAATTGTTTCAGTTGGATATGGTGAAGATTCATTGCTGAATAATTGTGCCGATGGGGTCGAATGTACCGAAATAGAACACCAACTTAACCGTAGAACCGAGTTTAAAGTGATTGGCGAAATTCCCAATACCATTATCGAATACGATAAGAGCGAAATTGAAAATGTGAGAAAGAAAAAAGAAGAAGGTATTTTGCAGGGTGATGAAGACCTTTGGGAATTCGGCCCCGATGAAAATACGGAAGAAGAAACACCACCTCCGGATAATAAATAATTTTAAAAAAATCCTTTCCAAATAACGGAAAGGATTTTTTTTATCACTGCTTTTCAATTTGTAAATTCATGGCCGGTATGACTATTGAAAAATTACAATCTGTTCAAATCCATCCATCCCCAATTGGCAACAGGTTTCAGCTTTTTATATTACTGATTTTGGGTATTGGCTTTTATATTAATAGCATCAGCAATGATTATGCACTCGATGACGGATTAGTGATTAGCGATAATCCCTATACTTTAAAAGGTTTGGGCGGAATAGTGGATATTTTTACACACGACAGCTATTACGGCTTTTACCAAAAATACGGTTCAAACGGTGAATTAAGCGGTGGCCGTTACCGGCCCTTATCTATTGCTACTTTTGCCATTGAATATGAGTTCTTTGGATTAAATCCTCATCTTAGTCATGCTGTCAATGTGTTGCTTTACCTGCTAAGTGTTTTTATCCTTTACCTCTTACTTTCTAAATATTGGTTTCCTGATAAGCGGTGGCTTCCTTTTTTTATCACACTTTTGTTTACCATACATCCTCTGCATACTGAAGTAGTGGCTAATATTAAAGGTCGCGATGAAATTCTTTCACTACTACTGCTTTTGTGCAGTTTATTTTGGCTTTTTAGATATGTTGACAAAGCTTTTTCGAATCGAAAGACTTTAATATTATCACTGTTTGCCTATGGATTGGCTTTGTTTTCGAAAGAAAATGGGATTACTTTTTTAGCGGTTATTCCGCTATCCCTGTTTGTTTTTGCCGGTATGAAGATTAAACAATCTTTGAAAACAATGCTTCCATATTTAGTGGTGGCTCTTATCTATTTGTTTACCAGATACCAGGTAGTAGGCTTCGGAGCTGAAAGCATGGACAATATCATGAATAATCCCTTTGCTTGGGCTTCGTGGTCTCAGAAATATGCGAGCATATTTTTCATCCTGCTTTATTATTTACGTTTATTGATTTTCCCCAATCTATTGTCTTACGACTATGGCTTTAATACCTTTCCTTATCGTGATTTTGGCAATGTTTGGGTGCTTTTTTCTCTCCTGCTTCAAGCTGCATTCCTTATTTATGCAATCATGAAAATTAATAAGAGGAATGTATTTGCTTTTTCAATCCTGTATTATTTTATTACACTTTCCATTGTTTCCAATTTGTTTGTCAATCTTAGTGGAACCATGGGCGAACGGCTTATCTATCATTCATCTTTAGGATTTGTAATGCTTGTTGCCCTGACGGGTGAAAAAGTCTTTCTCTATTTAAACCGGTTTAACAAATTATTTGCCAGGAGTGTAATAATATTGGTATTGATACCTCTTGTAATTTTAAGCGCCTTTAAAACAATTTCAAGAAATAAAGACTGGAAAAGTAACGATACTCTATTTATTAAAGATGTATCAATCGTATCGAACAGTGTAAAAGCAAATGTTGCCGCCTCAACAGCATATATCAGTATGGCCGATAAAACTAAGGCAAAAAGTGAAAGAAACGAATATCTTAAAAAAGCCGAAACATTACTGATTCATGCTAAATCAATCTATCCTGACTTTGCCGATATTTACATGAATCTTGGCGGTATTTATTACCGGAAAGCAAATTATGAAGCGGCAGAAAGAGCTTGGCTTAAAGGTAAGGAGATACAGCCCAATCATCCGAACCTGCCCCAATATTTTAAATTACTCGGTTCGGCATTTTATAAAGAGGGGCTGAAAGAAGGTAGTGTTCAAAATTTTGCAAATGCCGAGAAATTATTGAAAAAGTCTGTTTCCTATATGCCCGGCAATGCCGAAGTATGGTATAACCTCGGTGGTGCTCAATATTCACTTCATGATTACCGGGCTGCATTAAAATCTTTTGAAAAAGCAATCAAATTAAGACCCGGATATCAGGAAGCTATTCAAGGTTTGGAAGCAGTAAAAGTATTGCTGCACTAAGTGCTGTAAAATCATTAATATAAATATCGTGCCCGATAAAAAACAAAAAGCGTATTTGGAATTGCATTTTTCCGTATTGCTTTTTGGTTTTACCGCTATCCTTGGGAGATTGATTCAGCTAAATGAATTCGAAATTGTTTGGTATCGTTTGCTTTTAACCTCCTTGAGTTTACTGCTTTGGCCCGGAGCGATTAAAGCAATCGTTGCTATGCCAAAGGCTAAATTGGCAAAACTTATAGGGGTTGGTATCATTGTAAGCTTACATTGGTTATGCTTTTATGGAAGCATCAAGGCTTCCAATGTCACGGTGGCTTTAAGCACATTTGCCGTCACCTCTCTGTTTACCTCGATCATCGAACCTCTTTATTTCAAAGAAAAATTTTCTAAATCAAACCTGTTTTTGAGCTTACTGGTTATTCCCGGAATGTATTTAATTTTTTCATTTGGACGGGGATACCAAACCGGCATTATACTCGGATTGTGTGCCGCCCTGTTGGCAGCTGTTTTCTCTACCCTTAATCGTAAGCTGGTTAGCCATACAAACCCGATAC
Source organism: Bacteroidota bacterium (assembly GCA_024276745.1). Taxonomy (GTDB): domain Bacteria; phylum Bacteroidota; class Bacteroidia; order Chitinophagales; family S012-47; genus JAJRWN01. The sequence goes on along the minus strand of JAJRWN010000096.1, from coordinate 1,554 downwards.
ATCTTACCCTGCTTGAATTAGGCAGCGGTTGGGTTTTTGTCAGCATCCTGTTTCCTTTTGTCAGCTCATATTATCCCGGCACTACTTTTCTCCCTTCCTATATGGATTTGATTTATTTGCTTATCCTGGCTTTGCTGTGTACTTCCGTTGCTTATGTGCTGAGCAACCACAGCCTTCGTCAATTATCTGCCTTTACGGCAACCCTTACCGTTAATCTTGAACCGGTGTACGGTATTATTCTTGCCTGGTTGATTTTTAGTGAAAATAAAGAAGTTGGTTTTGAGTTTTATATTGGTACTATTATGATCTTGTTTTCAGTTTTCCTGCATCCATTCTTTGAAAGAAGATTCAGCAAAAAAGCTAATTGATACGATATTAGTAGATTTGTTGACATAAATATACATAACCATGAAAAAAACATTCCTGCACTGCACATTTGCCATTATCATCATTCTTAGCCTGGGTATCGGTGCTTGTACGCACCCCAAAAATCCGGTCATTGATCATATTTCTGCCAATGCCTCCATGGTACTTAGCATTGATATTAACCGGCTCAGTGAAAAATCTGATTTCAATAGCATGAAAGATAATTTTATCTTCAAAATGCTGAGCATGATGTTGGCTCAAAAAAATATACCCGATTTTATTCAAGACAGAAACCTCACCGGTATTGATTTTAATCAAAGTATTTATGCAGCAACTCTGAATACCGATAGCTTATCGATGCTGTCAATGGCATTTGTACCCTTGAAAGATGAACATCAATTTATCACCCTGCTTGAACAAGCCGATAATACCTTGCATTTTAAAGATCAAGATGGAATAAACAATGCAGAAAATAATCAATTTTTTATCGGAGTGAAAGATGAGCTTGCTATTGTTTTGATACAGAAGAATATTGAATCAAAGGAAGCTTTTAACATACTAAAAAATAGTTTTGAACTTCAACCTGCTGACGGACTGGCAGCCAACAATGAAGGTTTTAACACTTTTATGAGTCAGCAGAATGATATTGGTGTATGGTTTAATATGCCTGATTTGAATTGGGATAAAATCAAGGTTCATGATAAAATACCGTTCGAACCTGGCAAATTATTAAATATCAATGCTCAGTTTGCTTTAAATTTTGAAAATGGATACATGCATATTCATACCGAAAGTTTTGCCAATGATTCTTCCGTATTATGGATGAAAAATATTTTAAACAGTGATTTTAATCAATCGCTCTATGCCTATTTACCGGACGCATCACCGGCAGCCGTAGGCCGGGTGCATCTCAACCCTGAAAGTCTTTTTGAAATTTTAAATCACCTTGGCATACTTGATTCTATGGAGTCACATTCAGCTTTGACGAAGGATAATATCAAAAATATATTCAACAAATTTACCGGTGACCTGCTCTTTAGCTTTGATGGTTTTATTAGCCCTGATAAGGCCGAATCAGAAAACCGGAAACCATCTGTTTTGCTGGTAGCCGGTATTAAGGACTCTAGCGGATTTTTAAGCAATTTAAAAGAAAATATTGTGCTCGATTCCGTTGAAATGAAAGAGCAT
>JAJRWN010000095.1 GCA_024276745.1 Bacteroidota bacterium | reverse complement strand
TTTTAGATTTACCCCTGATTCGATCGGTAAAAACAATGGGTACTTCGCAGATTTTAAAGCCTAATTTCCAGGCTGCATATTTCATCTCAATTTGAAATGCATAGCCCACAAATCGAATCTTAGATAGATTAATAGATTCAAGTACTTTTCTTGAATAACATACAAAGCCTGCTGTTGTATCGGCTACCGGCAACCAGGTGATCAAGCGTACATAAAGACTGGCAAAATAAGAAAGCATTACCCGGCTCATAGGCCAGTTTTGTACTTTTCCTCCTTTACAATATCTGGAGCCTACCGATAAATCGGCACCAAATTCAACGCAAGCTTCAAGTAAACGCGGCAAATCATCCGGATTATGAGAAAAGTCGGCATCCATTTCAAACATATAATCATATTCGTTTTTTAGTGCCCACTGGAATCCGTGTATATAGGCTGTTCCCAAACCCATTTTTCCGGCTCTGCTTTCCAAAAAAAGCCTTTCGCTATATTGTTGCTGAATCTCTTTGACTATCCGGGCGGTACCGTCAGGCGAATTGTCATCAACAATTAATACATGAAATTGAGTGCGAAGTGATAGCACCCGATCGAGAATCTCCCGAATGTTTTCTTTTTCATTATAGGTCGGTATGATTACTAGTGATTTTGGCAATTTCTATACTTTGATTTAAAAATACTTATCTTATTCCAATGGTATATAAAAAATAAAAAAAATAGCTGATAACTAACATTTTTTAAGAATTATGCTTTATAGTAAGCTTGATTTCTTTAAGTTTTTGTTTTGTATGAAGCATAAAATCGCTGCGCATAATCCAGGAATAATAGCTGGGCTCATCGCTGATGACTTGCTTGACCGGTTTACCTTTATATTTTCCAAAATTAAATACAGGCTCGCCATTTACATAAACCATTCTGCGTCCCAGGTCTACAAAATCAATATCTTTTGAAATCTCGTGAAGCGAATCAATACTATTTGATAAATCATCGTAACGATCGAGTTGAGCCTGCAATACTTCGTAAGTAGCTTTTATGTCGGCTAATGCAGAATGGGCATCTGTAAGATCTTTTTTACAATAAAATTTGTATGCTGTTGTAAGGTCGCGCTTTTCCATAGCAGTAAAAACTCTGAAAACATCTATCATTTTCCGGTTTTTTATTTCCAAAATCTTTCCAAGCCTCAGAAATTCTTCTACCAACATCGGAATATCAAAACGATTTGAGTTGTATCCGCCAAAATCACATTGTTCAAGGAAAGAATAGATGGCATCGGCTTTATCGGCAAAAGTCGGGTAATCTTTTACTATTTCGTCAGTAAAGCCGTGAATTGCACTGCTTTCCGCACTAATCGGAATAGTAGGATTTAATTTATATACTTGTGATTCTTCGTGCTGGTCGGGATAAATCTTGATAATTGCCAATTCAATAATCCGGTCTGTTGCAACATTTACACCGGTAGATTCTATATCGAAAAAGGCAATTGGTTTTTGTAGTTTAAGCTTCATGCTATGTATTATGAGATTTAGTGCTCGCAAATGTAGCTATTTCAGACAAATCCATTTTATCAAAATTTCCTGAACTCATGAATAATAAAATGGCATGTCTGTAGTTGAGGCTAAGCAGGTAATTTTTTAATGCCGCACTATTATCAAAAATTATTAAATCCTTGAGGTCAAAACCGGATTTTACATCGTCTTTATCAAGAGTTAATTTTTTTAATGCGAGTGCATGAGGGTTATAGAAAACAATGGCATGGTCTGCTTTATTCATGCTTCCTTTGTATTGAGGTAAAAAGGATTTATTTAAGCTGCTGTAGGTATGCAGTTCCAGACAAGCAATTAATTTTTTTTCAGGAAAGGTTTCTTTTACCGCTTTTACCGTAGCGGCCACTTTTGAAGGGGCATGGGCAAAATCATAATATACTTTTGTTACCGGACTTTCGGCCAATAGTTCCAGTCTGCGACCCGCTCCCGGAAAGGTTGTCAAGGCCTGAAGCATTTTTTTTGTATTGACTTTTAATGCTTCTCCAAGTCTGATTACTGCTGATATATTTTCAATATTATGCCGGCCAAAAACAGCTAACCGGTATGCTTCCCCTTCATACCGGATAATGTTTTTACCTTCTTGAACAATATAGTTCAAACAATGGTAGGGAAGGCAACGAAGATGCCGACCATATTGTTTTACCAGTAATGGAAGATATGTATCAGTGTTATTGTAAACCAATACGGAATCTTCAGGCATACTTTCGATAAACAATTGAAATTGTTTAAGGTAGTTTTTAAAATCAGGATATACATTATAATGGTCCCATGCAATACCGGTTATAATGGCATAATCAGGTTTATAGTGTAAAAATTTAGGCTTTGAATCAATAGCAGAGCTCAAATATTCATCTCCTTCGATGATGGCAAACGCTGTATGATTACCAAGGCTGACTTGTTGTCCCATACCTTTAATGCTGGAACCTACCAAGCAGTCAAAAGATAGGTCCAGATGTTTAAAGGTATGCATCAGCATACTGCTTATGCTTGTTTTTCCATGACTGCCCGCAACAACGATACGTTTTTTATTTTGGGTTTGCTTATAGATAAATTCAGGGAAGGAATAAACCGGAATTTTAAGCTCAAGAGCACGTAATAATTCAGGATTATCGCTGCGTGCATGCATGCCTAAAATCACAAAATCCAGATTTTTATGAATCTTTAAGGAATCCCAACCCGTATTAATTGGCAATAATCCTGCTAAGCTTAATTCGCTATATGCCGGTTCAAAGATTTCATCGTCAGAACCTGTAATTATATAGCCCTTATGATGCAAGGCAATGGCAAGACTGTGCATAATGCTTCCACCTATAGCAATAAAATGAAGCTGCATAAAGTTATTGTTAAAAAAATATACTAATTTCGATTACAACATTAAAAGTAAGCACTTATAATTATGAACAAGAATCAAATTAAAAAAGTATTGGGAGTGGTAGCAATTATTTTTCTCATGGCCGGAATTTTCTCTTCCTGCAAATCGCAAGATCAATATGGATGTCCGGGTAAAATCACAAAAGCACCTTCACAAAGTGAACATAGTATATAAGCTATCATTCCATATAACTCTATTGTATTAATACTGCCCGTTTTACGGGCAGCTTTATTTTATATCCTTTCTATTTCATGCAACATTAAAAAAATCTTTTTAGGCCATTTTGCGTTGTAACGAGTAGCTTTTAGCATATTTGTATGTTATTTGAAAAATAACGACCTTGCCAATTCATCATTTAAACAGAGTCAGAATTGAAACACTCAATACTAATTATTGTCATATTATTGCAATTGCCTATGATGGGTCAGATAATTGACAATCAAACAGATGTAAGCGCATCATTGATATATGACCATGAATTTAGCGTAGGTGTAAATGCCAATACTTCGGGGCTTGCTCTCTTTGTCGATTATTCGAAAGCACTGGACATGAGCAGTAAGCGATTGTATCGTTTTGAAATTGCCGGTATTAATCATCCGAAAGAATACAAACAAACCAATGATTATGTTATCGGCCCTTTAGGCTCTTCACCAAAACCCTATGTATTTGGAAAGCAAAACAGTTTGATAGCATTGCATGTATCAAGAGGAAAAAAAATTTTACTGGGCGACAAAGCTGAAAAATCAGGGGTAGAAGTAAATATGCTTTATTTATACGGATTTTCATTGGGCTTGGTGAAACCCTATTATTTGGATTTAATTTATATCAAGGATGGAATCAATGCTGAAATATTTTCTGAAAAATACAGCGATGCCAATAAAGATCATTTCCTGACACCTCAATATATATTTGGATCATCAGGTTTTTCACGTGGTTTAAATGAGCTGAAAATATATCCCGGTTTGCATGCCGAACTGGGCGTAAATTTTGATTGGGCAAATTATTCTGATTTTGTAAAATCACTTGAAATTGGCATAAGGAGTGACTTGTATTATAAGAAAGTGCCCATCATGCTCACCGAATCGAATAAGGCCATATATGCTGCCCTTTATTTTAGTATTGAATTTGGCAAAAAGTGGTAGTTTCGCAGAAATTCCTGCTTCATGCCTGAAAGCAATCATACACAAACTGCAAAGCGATCGCCCAAACCGAAATGGTTAAAGGTAAAACTACCCTCAGGTCAAACCTATAAATCACTTAAAGAAATTGTCAATCAGCATCAGTTGCATACCATTTGCCAAAGTGGAAACTGCCCGAATATGGGAGAATGTTGGAATGCAGGAACAGCCACATTTATGATTCTTGGAAATATATGCACCCGTTCATGCGGTTTTTGTGCTGTCGCAACAGGCCGGCCTTTGGCTCTTGACAGAGATGAACCACAAAGAGTGGCTGAAGCGATAAAATTAATGCACGTAAAACATGCTGTAATAACTTCTGTTGACCGGGATGATTTGAAAGACGGAGGAGCTTCAATATGGGCTGCTACGGTAAAAGCTATCAGAGCATTGAATCCTGAAACTACCCTTGAAACACTTATTCCTGATTTTAAGGGAAATACAGAAAATCTGGACAAAATTATTGAAGTTCATCCTGAAGTTATTTCTCATAATCTTGAAACCGTACAACGATTAAGCCGCATAATCAGACCACAGGCTAAATATGAACGGAGCCTCCGGGTATTAAGCCGTATAAAATCATCAGGTATTACCACAAAATCAGGAATCATGTTGGGACTTGGTGAATCGTGGGATGAAATTATCCAAACCATGCATGACCTTTATCAGGCAGGGGTCGATATATTAACTATTGGACAATATCTGCAACCTACCAAAATGCATGCGGAGGTAATAGAATACGTTGAACCGTCAGCATTTGAAACTTTAAAAAATATTGGATTAAAAATAGGCTTCCTCATGGTAGAAAGTTCTCCATTGGTAAGATCTTCTTATCATGCCGAAAAGCATGTATTGTAAGCCTTTTGTAAGATTATAAACCGGGTTACTTGATTTAGAAAATATTTAGTTATTTTGTTGATTAAATTTTAGGCTAGCTGTAAAATAAAAATAGAACATGAAAAAATCTTTGACCATCGCTACATCGTTGTTAGTAGTTTTTCTAATAGCGATAAACATAATCACCAATGAAACAGGCCGAAAAAAGTTTATATTAAATACTTCCATGGCAGCATTACCGGAAGGAATCCAAACGAATAATCTTAAGGAAGAAGAAGATGCGGCCGGTTATATCGAATGGCTTTCAAAAATCAGAGCTAATCAGAATACCGGAAGCATTGATATAAATGATATGTTGGCAGCACATGACCAGGCTTATCGTTTGCTTTCAAACAAAAGCGGGCAAAGAGGCAGCCTTAACCTTCAATGGGAATTTATGGGCCCCAATAATGTTGGTGGCAGAACAAGAGCCTTGTTGATCGATAAAAATAACCCGACAACCATGTTTGCCGGAGGGGTAAGTGGGGGACTATGGATTTCTCATAACAGTGGAAACAGTTGGGACCCATATACCGGAGATGATACCCTGGCCGGATTAGGCGTTTGTGCAATGGCTCAGGCTGCCAATGGCGATATTTATGTCGGTACCGGAGAAAGACTTATAAATTCAGGAACCACACTGGCCTCATGGGGATTCCTTGGTGAAGGCGTTTGGAAAAGTAGCGATGGAGGCAATACTTTTAAGCATTTGTCCGCTACAAAACCTTCCGGAAATCATAATTCCAGCAGTGTCAACTGGTCAACCGTAAATGTTTTGGCAGCACATCCTTCAAACCCTGATGTGATTCTGGCAGGTACTTATCGTGGTGTGTACCAAACAAGCGATGGAGGTACAACCTGGTCGGTAATGGGCAACGGTGCCATGAAAGTTGCCAATATCCAGGATATAAAAATTGCCTCTGACGGTACTACCTATGTTTGTGCCGGTTCAAGCTATTACCGGGGGAATATTGATAATCCGGGTTCTTTTGAAAGCCGTATGTCAAAAGGTGGATTTCCTGCATCCGGATTAAGACGCATTGTATTTGCACCTGCTGCTTCCGATGCATCTTATGTTTATTGCATTGCATCTGATAACGGTGGAAAAACGGTTGCCTTAATGCAATCAACCGATGGTGGACTTAACTGGATTTCTATCGCACCTACCGGATTACCTTCCCAGTTTTTTAATCCTTCCGGAAATCAAGGCTGGTACGATTTATATATTGCTTGCAATCCTGAAGATAAAGAAAGAATATACGTCTGCGGACAACTTAGTGTTTACGAATGGACAGCAGCAGATGGTTGGTATCCGATTACCAATTGGTTCTCTTCATCAACTTTCGATCCTCAACATGTTCATGCTGATCATCATAAAATTGTTTTCCATCCGGTCAATAGCAATACCATGTATATAGGCACTGACGGTGGTATTTTTAGAACCACTAATGCAAAAGTTAATTATCCTGCCTTACCCACATTTTCACAATTAAATAAAGGCTATTCCGTAACTCAATTTTATTCGGTTGCCGCAGGTCTTGACGGTACTATTCTCGGTGGTGCACAAGACAATGGAACAATTTATCTTGATTATCAAGGCAATTCTGTGCAACAAGGTCGTAGTGTAGGTGGAGGTGATGGAGGCTACTCAGATGTATCAAAATCAAATCCAAACGCATTGTTCCTGGCTGCTCAATTAGGTACACTCAGACGTTCTTCTAATGGCGGTGCTTCCAGTGGATCTTATTACGATGCCTATATTGATGACCCACAGGATAATGATGTGGCTCCAGATTGTGGCGCTCCATTTATTACCCCCTTTCAACTCTGGGAACAGCTCGATACTAACAGTGTTGACTATGGCACCGGTATTATGTATCTAGCCACCGATTGTGGACTTTGGGCAGGCACCGATGCTCTGAACTTTGGAGACGATCCTACCTGGTTCCATATTGCCAAAGGTTCGAATGGCTTGATTGGTACCGTTTCTGCCATAGAAACAACTCCTGACGGTGATATCGTTTATGTGGGCACGGAAACAGGATATGTTTACCGGATTGACGGATTAGCCAATGTGACCTGGCAGTATGACGACAATGGTACCCCTATCGATATTTCCGATGATATTTTTAATCCTGATTCGGCAGGTATCCATGTTACCCGGATTGCCTCGTTTGGAAGATATGTTACCGAAGTATCGGCCGATCATGCCAATCCCGGCCATGTGGTCATTACTTTAGGAAATTATGGTAATACCAGTTTTGTTTACGAAAGCAATTCGGCTATGAGTGATACTACGGCAAACGGACACGGCAGTTTTAATTCCATTCAGGGTAGTGGTCCCAATATGCTACCGAGAATGCCTGTTTATAGCTGTATTATCGATAATTACTCGGGTGCTGTAATTGTTGGTACCGAATTGGGCATCTATTCTACTTCAAATCATGGATCATCATGGGCTCCTGAATCTGCCGGTATGCCTTTTGCTGCTACTTTTATGTTGCGCGAAGAAATGATTGATAAAACAGATGGCTCTTGCTATGCTATTTATGCCGGTACCCATGGAAGAGGATTCTACAGGACTGTTTCTCTAACTCCTGCTTCCTGCAATACTGCTGTCGGGCTTAATGATAATCCTCAAATCAATCTTAATAATCTGGGTATCTATCCAAATCCGGTAAACGATATGGCTTATGTGGATATATCCCTTAGCAAAGCTTCTGATGTTTCTTTGCATTTGTTTGATATGAATGCACGCGAAGTATTTAGTAAACCATTAGGCAGATTACAAAGTGGTTCCAATACAGAAGTTTTCTCGGTAAGCAACCTGGAGAATGGAATTTACATCTTATTAGTACGGTCTGACAATTATCAGAAGAGTATTAAAATTGTTATTCAGAGATGATAACATGTGTGGCATAATGAGTTTAAAAAGCTCTTCCTTTTGGGAAGAGCTTTTTTATATTTTGTTGCGGTATTATCTGCAGAATAAAAAATATTCTTTTTATCCGGCTGCTCGCCTAATCGTTCCTTTCAATCTATTTATCTTAACCGGGCAATTATTAGGCTTTAGTCCTCAGCAATGTCTTATCAGATTAAAATATGGTGGTAGCAATGGTCGTGTTTTGTTATAATCTAAATTCAATGCCTTAAACAGAAGCCCATGCCTATACCGGATGCTGCTCCGGTTTGCATTTTATAGGATATGCATGAGCAAAAAAAAGCCCTTCAGAATGAAGGGCTTTCAAGTTTGTATCAAAAAGTGCTTTGAGCTTACCGGTTTATAACGAAACGGTCGGTTACAACATTGGCACCATCATTTATATTAATCAAATAAATTCCATTGGCAAATCCGGAAACATCAATTTGATTTTTGCTGATTGTTTTTCCAAAACTTGCCTGATATATAATCTGTCCTTGTAAATTACTAATGCTAATGCTATAATCATTTATTTGTGCAGCATTAAAATCAAGATAGAGTATGTCATTGGCAGGATTCGGGTATAAGTCGAACTTCAAATTACTAAGCGGATTATCAATACCAACCGGATTTTCCACTGTAACATAAGACCAGATACTAAAGTTTTGATTCAGATTTTCTTCCGGATCGGTAGGACCGTCATAGCTTCCATTGCCATTACAATCTCTATACAGGAAGTTTTGTCCACCATTACGAGGCCACATATTTTCCAAGGTACCACCTCCATAATTCATGAAGAAATAACTGTTTGGCCAGGTAAGGCTTTGGTAAGCCGAATAATTACATTGACCAAATGCTCCTCCATCTGTAAATCCGAATATATAAGAACAGGTATCGGTTTTATCGCCCGAATAGTCAAGCCTTACTCCAAAAGCATTGGGCGGAGTAACCGTTATGTTCGGGGTTACAAAAAAAGTAGGTAACTGATTGATTGCCAGCCCTGTAAAACTTGTATTGGAGATAAACATAGTATCCCATATATTGGTTTCGGTAGGGTCACCGTTGGCATCTAAAGCAACCACTCTTAAATGCAGTGTATCGTTTGTACCGCTATGGTTTACATGACCCATACGCCAAAAAATACTGTCAATGGTGATGGTACTGATTGAACTATAATCATAACCTTGAAGGGTGGAATAATCAACAATCGTATCGTATCCAACAGCTATCCAATCATTGGTAAATGAATCTATGGAAGTAAAGTTTAGATTCATGATATCGTAAAATGTCTGGTATTGTGTACCGGAGAAGTCAGATTCTAAAGCTTCATAATCCAAATAAAAACTGGTTACATTTCTTTTTTGAATAGCCGGTGCATGATGTTTTTCCCCAAGCATTTTTGGAATGTTGCCTGTTTGTCCGGCATAAGGACTAATGGTTCCATTTTGGGCAAAGCTATTACCTGCTAGTAATGCAAGAGTTAACAAAGCGTAAAGTTTTTTCATTGTTATAATTTTATTGTTATGAGATAATAATATTTTCATATGTTATATACCTGCTCAAATTTAGTTAAAAAATGTAAACTATTTCAAAGCTTGTGTTTAGAATTTGCAATTCTGTGATTATTTTGACATTCCTATTTGATAGCAAAGCCGGCAACGAGGTTCATATTTATCTTTCTCACCTAATAATATTTGTCCGGCATCATTGCTGATACGATATGAGTACAAAGCCGGATTGCCACATTGCATGCAGATAGCATGTAGTTTGGTAACATATTCGGCTGCTGCCATCAGCTCGGGTATGGGACCGAATGGCTTGGCCAGATAATCCATATCGAGACCGGCAACTATTACCCGTATTCCCTGGGCAGCCAGTTTATTACATACTTCTATTAATCCATGATCAAAAAATTGTGCTTCGTCTATTCCTATTACATCAATTTCATTACACATCAACAAGATGTTTTGGGATGCAGGTACCGGAGTAGATCTAATCATGTTTTCATCGTGTGATACAATATTATTTTCATCATAACGGGTATCAATAATAGGTTTGAAAATCTCAACTTGTTGATTGGCAAAACGGGCCCTTTTTAAGCGTCTGATCAATTCTTCTGTTTTGCCCGAAAACATAGAACCACAAATAAGTTCAATCCAGCCTCTTTTTTCTCCTCGGATATGTGGTTCAAGAAACATTTTTCGTTAGGTTCTGGTTATATTTGCAAATGATAATTTTAAAAAATTATGTCCAATTCATTCCACACAAATTTAGAAGTCCTGCTCGATAAATTAAATCTTTTATCGAACAACTTAAAAAAGCAGGAAACTGTTTCTCAAATTGACCTTGATCTGATGATTCGTTATACCCAAAAAGTATATGAGTTATTGTTGGAGCAGCAGGCTGTTAAACCGGGTATCCCGGAAAAAATACATCAATTACCTAAGAAAAATATTCAAGATCCGGTTTCAAAACCAACGCATGAAATTCAACAAAATAAAGCTCCTGGCGAAACACTTACTCCACAAGTTTTTACCGGAACACCAAAAAAACAAAAAAATATAGCTGAGTCGAAGCATTCAAAAAAGCCCTTGGTAAGCGATGAGCCTGAGGATAATTTCAACTCGTTGAATAAAAAATACAGTAAAGATGCCGTGCTGTTGGCTGATCAGCTAAAGAAAAAACCGATAAAAAACCTTAACAAAGGCATTGATTTGAACGATAAATACTGGTTTATCAATGATTTGTTTGACGGGAAACCAAATGTATTTAACAATCATCTCAAAAAGCTAAACAATATGCCCAATCTTCAGGAAGCGCTGAATTATATTGAGCAAGAAATTAAAGCTCAATTTAACTGGGAAGGAAAGGAACGAAGCACGAAGAAGTTTTTAAGCTTCATTCACAGAAGATATGCTTAAACAAAACTTCTAAAACTTTTTTTGTCGCTTTACCGTTCTCTTAAAAAAAACATATCTTAATGAAATTTGCAGCTCGTCTTATTGTACCGCTTTTATTATTTATATCGCTAAGTGTTACCGCTCAGGAAGAGAAAGGTATTCACTTTTTTAAAGGAAACCTGGAAGAATTGTACGCCAAAGCTCAGGCCGAAGGAAAACCCATTTACGTAGATGTTATGGCTTCCTGGTGTGGCCCTTGCAAATGGATGGCTAGAAATGTATTTACCGATAAAAAAGTAGCCAATTATTATAATGAACATTTTATCAATTATTCGCTTGATATACAAAAAGGCGAAGGAGTTAAATTTGGTAATAAATTCAGGGTATCTTTATTACCTACCCATTTATATTTATATCCTGACGGTACCGAGTTTTCCAGATATTTGGGTGCTATGAATAAAAGTGAATTTTATCTCTTTGGTGAGGGAATTATCCATGATATCGGACCGATAAAACCCCAGGGATTGCTTAAGAATCTGATAGAAGGTAGTTGATAATAAGCTTGCTTCCTCCGGCATGCTGTGCTACATATTGAGCGGCTGTATTACCGGCTTTTTGACATTCTTTCTTATTTGAGTATGCCCTTATTGCCACTTCTAATCCTGCTTCATCTGATATGCTTCGTGCTGCTTTTTGTTTTATCAATTCAATAGCTTCAAGCGATTTTTTATAATTCGGGCCGAAAATAACCGGTATTCCATAAACGACCGCTTCGAGCACATTATGTATGCTTCTTCCGAAACCTCCTCCCAGGTAGGCAATATCAGCATAACGGTAAAGTCTTGAGAGTATGCCCATGCGATCGATAATCAATATCCGGCTATCTTTATTTTCGGTCTGTTCCCAATTGCTTAATAATACCGCTTCCTGAAAAAAAGAAGCAATCTGACGAAGGTGTTGTTTGTTTATTTCGTGCGGTACGATAATTAATTTGCTCTTGTGTGGTAAAAACTGCAAACTGTTTGCAAGCAGTTTTTCATCTGCCGGCCAGGTGCTTCCGGCCATAAAAACAAAATGACCTTTACAGAATTCATCCACTGCGTTCAGACACCATGATTGAGTGGCAATTTCGAGCACCCTGTCGAAACGGGTGTCATGGGCTATACTTACCCGTGTGATACCATGCTGTGCCAATAAATTTTTCGATTGTTCATTTTGAACAAAAATATGATTCAATTGCTTTAGATGCTCTAAGAAAAACCGGCCACTGAAATGAAAAAACCATTGTCGTGGTCTGAAGACTGCTGCTATCAAAATCGTTTTAATTTGTCGCTGATTTAAAGCTGCAATGAAGTGATACCATAATTCATATTTGACCAAAATTGCAATCTTTGGCTTTGCCAAAGCTATAAAATCATCTGCATTCGAAGCGGTATCGCCCGGTAAATACATTATTAAATCTGCAAGATTTTGATGTGTACCGGCCTCTAATCCGGAGGGTGAAAAAAAACTCAGTAAAAAGAAATAATCAGAATTTACCTTTCGTAATTTTTCCCAAACCGGACGACCTTGTTCAAATTCGCCTAAGGAAGCACAATGCATCCACACTACGGGGCGTTTATCAGGATTTGTTTTTTGAAGTTTTTCTTTCCAGTTTCTACGTCCTTCAACCCATTTATGGGCTTTGGTATTGAACATGGACGAGAAATATATGGCACTCAGGTAAAAGCGAACCACTAATTGATAAATCAAACGCCAAAATATTTTCATTGGTAGATATATTCACGGCTGCCTCTACCTGAAAGGTAAAAAGGCAATATCCAGGAAAATTTTAAACCGGTAAGGAAGTCTTTTCTGAGCCCATCTTCTGCCAGCCCGGTATCAAAATTTACTGATCTTCTGTTTCGGGTAAGTCCTTGTATGGCTTCTATTCCTACTCTGAAATTTACCATATGGTTGTCACTCATATATTGCCAGCCGATAAATTCTGAAAAAGAAATACCATTTGTTAAATGGTCATATCCTTTTTTCATTTCTTTAGATAATTGTGGGATTTTTGAGGGCTCCTCAAACTGAAAACGGATTTTATGTTGTAAAAATCCGATTTGAACCGAAGTCCATAGCCCCGAAAAATCATTTTGTTTTTTAAAAGAAAACAAATGTCCGTAGATAAATTGCAAATGATAAGCTCTTTCCTGCATCACAGGCTCATATAACAATCCGTCCAATCCAATTAGAAACCCGTTTTGTGTGAGCAGACCCGACAATATACCCGTTTCTTTTATTCTATCGCCAAACATAAAATCAATGCTTAATCCAATGGCGTTTCCACGACTTGATTGCAAATAAAGACCGGTACCTGTCAAACCGTTATTGGCAAAGCGCTGTGCCATATCCATTGCCGGTATTTGTATGCCTCCGCTAAAAAGGGGATAAATAACCCTTTCAGCCACATTTTTATTTTGTGCCGATACCTTGTTACTTGCACTAATGAGTAGCAGAGCAAAGAAGATAAACCGACACAGATTTGAAAATATTGAATGAAACTTAAAGCTTGATTTGCAAGTATTTGGCAGCATAAGATTCTGTATTGTATTCCGCTTCATAACACACAAATATACTTATATTTGCAGGGCTTAAAACAGGCAACTAATGAGAAAAATTCAAATGGTCGATCTGACCACACAATATCAAAAAATACAAGAAGAAATTGATCATGCCATTGCAGACGTAATTCATTCAGCTTCATTTATTAACGGTCCTGAAGTAAAAAAATTCTCACATAATTTGGCCGAATATCTTGATGTATCCCATGTAATTCCCTGTGCTAACGGTACCGATGCTTTACAAATTGCACTGATGGCTCTTGGCCTGAAACCGGGCGATGAAGTCATTACCAGTCCTTTTACTTTTGTTGCCACCGCAGAAGTAATTGCCCTTTTGGGTTTAAAACCTGTTTTTGTGGATATACATCCTGATACTTTCAACCTCGATGAATCAAAACTTGAAAATGCCATAAACGCCAAGACAAAATGCATCATTCCCGTACATTTGTTTGGTCAATCGTGCGAGATGAAAACCATCGTGGATATTGCCCGCAAACATGATATCCGTGTGATTGAAGATAATGCACAGGCAACGGGTGCTTCCTACCATTTGAATGGGCAATGGATAAAAAGCGGAACCATTGGTGATTTTGGATGCACTTCTTTTTATCCTTCAAAAAATCTGTCCACTTTTGGCGATGCCGGTGCGCTGTTTACCAATGATTCTGAACTGGCTGAAAAAGCAAGAATAATTTGTAATCATGG
>JAJRWN010000094.1 GCA_024276745.1 Bacteroidota bacterium | reverse complement strand
CATAACTATCTACCAAATATGCAATTTGCTGAAGAGTGAAGAAACTAATGGCCAAGGGGAGTGCCAAGTATAAAAGAGGTATTTCACTACCAACGGCTAAATTAATATTTTCTATTGGTTTGTTTAAGAAAGCCATTATAGCCCAAACAGCAAGTGTATCTGCTATAATGGCTTTCTTAAACAAACCAATAGAAAATATAAAAAGGCCCATAACAATATTTTTATAATTTTTTACTTTGTACCTAACACCGGAAAACTGTGGCATCATCTCTTTATGATGAACTATAGGTCCTGCAATAAGTTGAGGGAAAAATACTACAAAAATAGTGTAATTTAAAAAATTCTTTTCTTTTACCAAGCCTTCATAACTATCTACCAAATATGCAATTTGCTGAAGAGTGAAGAAACTAATGGCCAAGGGGAGTGCCAAGTATAAAAGAGGTATTTCACTACCAACGGCTAAATTAATATTTTGGATAAAAAAGTCCATATATTTAAAGTAACCTAACAGGCTAATATTAAACACCAGACCAATCTGAAACAAAGTTTTTTTCGAAAGATATTGCCGCTTTGCACCATCAAACTCATTCATTCTTTGAGAAAGAAAATAGTTAAATGAAATGGATATCAATATTAATGGTAGATATGCAACATTCCACCAGCCATAAAAAAATAAGCTCACAAAAACAAGCCATATTTTTGAGGCGATAACTATTTTTTTTTTATTTAGATAAAAATAAACGAAAAAAGAAACTGGTAATAAAACAAAAACAAACTCATAACTATTAAAAAGCATTAGAATACACCCCCACCCGTAATAGGTATATTAACACCGTTCATATAATCGGAATCTTCGGATAGCAGCATACGGATAACAGGTGTAACATCTCCTACAACTGCATTTCTTTTCAAGGGGTGACTATACGCACTTAATTCAACAAATTTCTCATTAATATTATTCAGAAACCTCGTTTCTATCATTGAGGGAGATACTGCATTAATTTGAATATTTTTATCCGCATATTCACTTGCAAGGGATTTAGTTAGCCCCAATAACGCATACTTAATTGTGGTGTAATGGGATAATGCTTTCGGAGGAACGCCCAATACATAACTCGAAAGCATAAATACAATCTTGCCACTTTTTTGTTTTGCAAGTTTCGGAAGGAAACGACTTAATATGGTAACTGATGCTTTGAGGCTTATATTAATATTGTTTTCAAAATCACGCCACTGAACAGCTTTGAATCTGATATTCTCAACCGGGGCCGCCGCCAGAAAAACAATTTTTTGAGGTAGACCATAATTACTTTCAATATTATCAAGAAATTCTGCCAACTCCTTATCGGAATTTAAGTCAGCCTTAAGAGCCACAAGTTCATTAGAAGTCTCTTTCGATAATTCGTAAATTCTCGCTCCTGAAGAATTATAATGGGCCAGTATAAGACAATCTTCATCTACAGATTTGATTAAATCAAGTCCAATATCTGAGGAAGCACCAATTATTAAAAGAATATTTCTACTCATGCAATAATCCAGTTTTGATAATTGACTTGGAAATTTTTTTATTATTTTGATTGGTAATAAACGCTTTTATTTCCAGCTGCTTATAAGCATCGTTGATATATATGATTTTTCCTGTCACCTTTAACACATCCCCGATAAAAACCGGGGCAGAGAATTGTATATCGATACCATGCAAGATACAATATTTCCCAGGCAGATATACACCAACCAATGTTGAATAAAAAGAGGAGGTTAGTAGTCCATATACGACCCTGTAAGCAAACCCATTTTGCCGTGCATATTCCTCTTCAATGTGTAAGGGGTTGATGTCACCGCAGATTTTGAGAAATCTGTCCTGCATTTCAGAAGTGATTTTGGCTTCAAAGCTTTCCGTCAACCCGACATATATATCTGAAAATTTATATTCATTCATTTATTTACTTGAGTTTTACAAGCATCAGGTCAATCATTGCACCAACATCTTTTAATGTCAGCAACTCCCCAAGTGCAAATTTAATTTTAAATTCTTTTTCAATAGCACTCACTAAATTGATGTGATTTAGCGAGTCCCAATCTTCAATACTATCAGAATTAGTGCTATATTCGATAATCAAGTCATCTTCATCAAATATATCTCTGAAAATTTCTTGTACACCACTAAAAATTTCGTCTCTGTTCATCCGGTAGTCCTTATAAATTTATTCTTAGCCTTATAATTTTTGATATCTAGCTTCCATACGGAACTACTATCATTTTTCTCCATAAAAATAAACCCAAAATCTTCATAAAGCTTTGCAACCATTTTATTCTTTTCTGTTTCCAGATAATAACCAATTATTTCAGTTATATTTCTTTGTTGACATTGAATGACCAATTCATCCAGCATCGCATATTCCATGTTTCTTTTTAAAACCCGGCAGCTCATTAACCATAGCTCTATAAAGCACTGCCCATTCTTTAAACATCCTATTGTTATTGAGATAAGCCCGTTATCTCCATATTTGTCAGTAAGTTTACCATATAATTTAATATAGTCATTACTTGAAGAAATTTTCTCAATTTCACTATAAGTATAACGTTTGGTTGTAAGATTAAATTGATTGGTCTTATTTGTAAGCTGTGTAATTCTGTCCAGATACAAAGAATTAAATGAATTGATTTCAGCAACCATTTCAAGTGATTTCAAATAGTCTCCATAAGTAGCATACTTGGATTTCACGCTCGATCTTTTTTTATTATCTTCATAATATTGATTTCTTTTCATATCATCAGTAGATAAAATAATTGGGTCGAAATATCCATTTTTGTCAATATGATCAATAAAAAAAATAACATCACGTCCCACGTCCGGTACCGATACATCAGGTATCTGAGAGGATACAATATCGCGCTCCGCTGGATTATCATCAATAAACACCAAGCTATCAATTCCTATATTTATCTCTTGGGCGATATCGATTATATTTTGATACTTGGGATCCCAATTCGCTTTAAAAGAGGTAAAATCTTCAAATTTTAGGATAGTCTCCGGATGCTGAAATCCCTCAGCAGCATTTTGAAAATCATTTTTAGAACAAACGGCTAGCATCACCCCTCTATCTTTTAACTCTTTGGCATACTTTTGAAAAGTTTCGAACGCCTCTGCAACTGCAGTTTCATTCCCAATACTTATACCTACCAGACCATCATCACCTATCACGCCACCCCAACAGGTGTTATCGAGATCTAAAACCAAACATTTTTTTGCTCTGCCAAGAATTGAATTGATAATTTTACTTATATTGAATGATAACTCAGGAATCGCCGCCATGCTCAACGCATATTTTGCCTGATACCATAACGACCGATCAACCCATTTTTCCAGTCCGATATATGATGACAAGTAGTTTATATCATTAATGTATAGATTAGTTATTTTTCTGGCATTTTTAGAGAATTCTAAGTTTAACTGCATGATAAAAAATGTTTTACCATGAATATCATAATTATCCAGATTGCCCAGACTTCTATCAATTGGATAGTCAAAGTTATTTTGAATTATCGCACAATCATATTTCTGCAAAGCATCCCAGATAGATGTGTATCTTTCAACTTCGTCATTTAATAGTTTATTTACAACATCCTCACCATCATTGGGCTTAGGAAAGTTGAGTATATTCACAATTGAAGAATGGATATATATTATATCTGGCTGGAATTTATCTAATTGTTCATTGTCAAATAATGCATCCTCAAAATACTTATTATAATCTGATTCATAGAAAACTGGCTCTATGCTACTATTCAATAAAAATAATTCTAATATATTTTTGATTTCACTAGTAGTTGACCCACCCAAAATAGCAATTTTTTTCTGGAGCCTATCATTACTGGCTAATAATTGCTTCTTAAGGGATTTCTTTTTTCTTAAGATATACTCCACATCTAAGGGATAATCCAATTTACGGATAGTAAATTCCTTTGCTATCTTTAAGCGATAAATTTATAGGCATGGGCGGTGTCTTTTTTGCTTTAGGCAACAATAATTTCAAAATAAACGCAATAGAAAACAATGAAGGAAATACACCTGTACCAGTTATTGCTACTATAGGAGAAAAAACGATTAACACTAAAAATAAAAGACTGGCAAAAACATCAAAAAAGCTTCTTATCCTCACCAATCTAACCCAATATCGAGATCCGACAAGAGCAGTAACAAAAATTGCGACACATCCTCCCACATAACCAAAATCCAATATATAGGCCCCAGCTAGAGTAAAATAAACTCCAGGGTTTTCAATATCACCTAAAATTTCATATATAGTCATGAAACTCATACCCATTTTGTTAAGCAAAGTTACTTGCGGATAAAATTGATATGTAAGAAAATATGGCGCGCTATCAGGATATGGCGCACTAAACAAGATGTCAAATTGGTACATAGCATGGCCAATATAATATTGAAATAGCGAGATAATAAAATACAGAGGGATATATATTGGATGTTCGAGTAAAAATTCCTTATGATCATAGGGAAGTGATACTCCACCAAGATTATGAGAAAGAACGTTCAATAATATTTTTAAATTGTCTTCGTCTCCTATGGCTCTATTAATAAATATCATCGAAAATATGTACAAAACCGCCCCATATAAGAAGCACATGATAATTTTTTGAGAAAAACTTTTCTTCTTGCGGGTATTAATTACAACGGAACTTCGATTTATCAGTTTTTCGGCAACCTTGGTTCTATGATGTCTATCTTCTACGATATAAATTTTTATTAGATGGGATATACCAACGATTAAGATAGAAATCATCGCTGCAAATCGTCCCCCAGATAAAAAAGACACGAAAATTCCTATCCAAAAAACCAGATGTAACTGTTTACTTTTTTTAGCAGAAAGCTCTTCAGAGAAATGGTCTTTATAAATGTATGCAATAACTGGAAAGCCAGACATTCCTAGACCTAATACTCCAGCAAATTACCCAGCCTTTTCTTCTCCGGGATCACGGCCGCGAGACAATCGCATTTCTGTAATATCAGCAAGAGAGAATGACAAATCCCCTATAAAAGATAAAAACTTTATCACCAAAAGTAATATTGCTATCAAGGAAAAAAACAACAACCAGTTTGCGCTGGAATTTATGCTCTTTGTCGTATAATTTAATTGATCAATATTCGTTGTATTTGCCCATAATAACGGCCCAATAAGAGTTCCAAATAAAAAAGATAAAAAGAAAATAAAAAGATACATACCCGAGGCAAATGACATTCCTTCAAAAGTTATTAAAGAAACTTGCCTAACCGCCAACACCACCAACCACGAAACAATCAAAGTGACAGCAGGAACAAAATATATTAATATATTTCTATCCTTCAAACTTAATGCTCCCTTTCAGAATCTCTTCAATAAATACGTAAGGGTCACTGATTGAGATTAATGGGCCGTCTTGCTGAATAATTTCCGGATGGAGTTTCATAGCTTGTCGGTAATATTGCTCCTCAGTAAATAATTCCGCACTTTTACCGTTCACCAAGGCCTCAATACCCACGGTACCCGTCCAGCAGCCAACCACATCAATATGCTCAAGCAAAGTGGTCGTGGCAATAAAGGGGTCAATCAGGATCACTTTATTGTTTTTCTTCAATTCTTTATAAAAGGCACTGCTATTATCAAAAACCGTCGCCGGATGATCTTTTAGAATGATCTGATCATACCTCGCCGAAAGCTCATCAATTTTACAGCGCAGCATTTCCTCAAACTCTATTTGGCCAGAACAGCCACTCCAATATTCGATGGTTGCTTCTGGGAAATAATGAAGCGGTATCAGGATAGATTTCTTGGTAAAATCAACCTTGCTTATAGGTGTGAAATGCCGTTCGACGAAGAAGTTCATAAACTTTCTAACTGTCGTATTATATGGAGTTGCCAGAAAATCATACTCTTTACGACCGAGCATTTTGGCGACAAATAAATAAAATATGGGATAACGCGCTTTATATCTAATATAACGTATTATGGCTCCTTTCAGCGCTTTTCTCCTGCTCGGCGCCATATGAGAACGAAAATTATTCCTCAATTTATCTAGCACATGGTCAACCTCTGATTTTTCCGGTATTCGGTGTGGGGAATGCTCGCCATATACGGTTAATCGTTTGTAACCGGGCATGAAAAAGCTACATATCCCATAGCAGGGAATATCTTTCTTTTTTGCCAGTTGTATCATTATATCCATAATATAATTATCTACAGGATAGGTTACTAACGTATCAAAAGAATTTTTATCAAATATCTCAAGCAGGTTTCCCGCCGCCCTGCGAATAAGAACCCGGCAATTCTTGAAAGGCATATTTCTCAGAACACGATCCCGAAATATAATCTTGCTCAAGTCCAGATTTTCATCAACAAACGCTTGCGTTTCAGAACAATAATCCCATTTAGACAAATTCATGTCTATGCGATGATCGCCGTTATAATATTCCGATATAGTTGACAATTTAGTTGTCGGTAAATTTTTCTGAGCATAATCCAGAACAACTTTATCGAAAACTTTATTACGTCGAATATAAACAAGTGTATGCATAGTGAATTCTTTAATTGTCAATAAAACTATTTACTCCCTTAAGCCTATAACAGATATAGGAAAAGGACAAAACTGAAAAGATAAAATACAGGCCATATGTTTTGGCAAGAAGTATATAATAGCCCTGTTCACTGCCATAAGGAATAATCATATTTAAACCCAATGACGTGATAAAAACCAAGAGCATAATTATCGCCATGATTTTTATGCTGCCTAAGTATAAATGTGCTGCATTCAAAGACCCCATCACATTGGCAACACCAAACAAGCCAACCATCAAAAATGTTGTCTCAAACACAGCATCATATCCATAAAAAATTTCTGCCCCATACGCAAATGCAATGCTACATACGCCAAATACAACATAGAATAAAAAACAATATTTGAAGGCTTTATAGACCCTCGTCTTCAGTCGAGGCAGATCCGCATGCTCCTTACCAAACTCCACAACATTCACATAAGAAAAAGCCGTAATGGCAACGATCGTCATCTGCATAATCGCATAGGAAAGGGAATAATCACCCAGCAATTCCGGAAATTTCTCACGTACAACTGAACGATCAATATAAAAGAACAGAAATGTTAGGGCCGTTGAGATATTTATCAAAAAACCTGCGGAAATATTCCGACCATAATTTACAAAGCTTGCCCAACTTTTATCTCTGCCAGGGAATATAGTTTTGAAATTTACACTACTACGTCGAAGTGTAATGATAGTATAAATGAAGGTAGCTATACAAAAAGCACCCAAAACATAATTCTCAAGCTCTATGCCCATAAAGAGATAAACAGGTATAAGCGCGATTAACAAGAGGGAAAGGATTGGCTTGTAAGACATAGCCAAAAGATATTCTTCCCGTACTTTAGTGATATTTTCCAAGGCCATGGCAAACATGGTCAGAACAGACAAAAGTGCTATAATCCAGCTATTAAAATAGAGTATGCATCCCCCAATTAACAAGGCCTGCACAAAAGCACCTCTAACCAGATCGGTTGTTAAAGCTGCTCTATTCTCTGCACTGTCCTTCAAATAGCGGATAACATAGCCCGTACCAGCACCAAATAAAGCAAACTGAAACAAAAAGGCGGTAAATTTGAGAAATTCCACCTCGCCATAAGCCTCTTTGGACAAGAAGTAAGGTAAAATCAAGGATTCAATGCCTAAAACACCAAATAAGATATAACGGCCAGCGATGGTCTTTAACATGGGTGCAAACCAAATAAAGCGCGGCAGATCTCCAATTCCTCCGGCGTATCTATATCAAGTGCCTCAATCCAGTCCATTTGATACACGCGGAAATTGGGGCCATAAAAACTATTATGTTCTTTTAGGTAATTCCATTTTGCCCCCCATATTGCACCCGTCGGCATAAGAAGCTCTGGCATATCCTGAGATCGTTTATTTAAAAACTCATCGAAAATAAACGCACCTGTTCCATCTTCTTTTTGTGCAAGCGCCCATTGTGGAGGGGAAAACCTAGGCTCAAAACAACTTATCAAACTGCGCTCACTATCTTTTGTCAGTTCCCGCGTAAAATCACATATTGTTTTCTCGGTTTTCAGCGGAACATTTGCCATCATCTGAACCACATAGTCCGGTTGACTAAAGCCATCCTGAACCATCTTTTCAATCGTCCAGCATGTGGCTTCGCTCACCGTACTATAATCATCCGCATATTGTTCCCTTAAAAAAGGAATCTCCGCACCGAACGCCTGTGCCACTTCGGCGATTTCCTCACAATCAGTGGAAACCACCACATTTGAAAAACAATCCGACTGCAACGCCGCTTCTATTGTCCATGCGATCATCGGTTTTCCATGAAAATCAACGATATCCTTCTTGGGAATTCGTTTGGACCCCCCGCGAGCCGGAATTATGACTATTGGTTTATCTGTCATCAGGTTATCTTAATATCTATAAAAAGTCGTTCCATTTGAGCAATTGATCCTCCTGCATATCATTCTTCAGCGTCCGCCCCGCGACAACATCAACCAACGCCGGTGAAATTTCAGTACCCGGACGTTTAAAGTTAAGATCATCTATGGTGACCACTTCGCCAGATTTCATTGCCCTTTTCGTGACAATACTGCGGCGAAATTTAAGACGCTTTTCTTTCTCTACCTCTGAAACCGAACGGTAACTTGTTCCCATCGCAATTGGAATAATTTCACTGCCGCTACAAATCTCGGTCAGTTCTTCGGGGTTTGCCGACATGGCATGATCCCAACCATCCATAGCCTTATCCAGAGTAAAATGTTTCTCTATGACGCAGGCACCAAGTGCTACAGCAGCCAAGGGTATCATTGAGCCCATACTATGATCAGACAGGCCGACCGGGTGATTAAATGCCTGCGCCAGCATTGGAATATTATTCAGATTAATGTCTTTTATTTCAGGAGGGTAAATAGAAATGCAATGCAGCAGGATAATCTCTGTCGCTCCCGCTTCTTCCATAGCACGAACTGCCGCATCAATTTCCGAAAGTTCTGACATGCCGGTCGAAAGGATGATCGGCAATCCCGTGCGGGCCATATATTTAAGCAAGGGAATATGTGTCACATCACAGGAGGCTACCTTTATAAAAGGCACACTTATATCAACCAGTAAATCAACTTCCTCTTCAGAAAATGGGGTGGAACAAAAGTCAATTCCAATCTCGTCACAATATTCTTTGAGTTCATAATGCTGCTCTGTACGAAGATAATATCTCTCAACCATTTCATCCAGAGAACCAAAATGTTTCTTTTTACTATCGTCATATGATTGATTACGGCCATACTCTTCTCTACTAATCAAAGAAGATTGATCCCAAGACTGGAATTTTGCCGCATCCGCACCACAATCTTTTGCAGACTTGATCATTTTGCGGGCCAAATCCATATCACCGTTATGATTTGCTCCAATTTCTGCAATAACATAAGTTTTTTCTGAGTTTTTCAATTCTTGGAAATTAAACATTTTTGTTCCTATTAATTCCTATAATAATCTTAATAACCTGCCCACCAGTAATTTGATCCGTCATGCTGGAGCCCTTTTATATACACATCAAATCTTTCTTTCGACCATTCCAATATATATTTTAGCCTTTCCAGTTCGCTCTTGATTAATATATTATAAGTTGGATTATTCACAATCGGCAATAGGGCCTCATAATGACTTTGTTTTATATTCAGTATTCTTTTCACTTTTCCTGTAGACACCGTGGAGGTTTCACCAGCTAAATTATTTTCATATAAGCGATAATACGTTATACCATTAGTCTTTAACCCTTCATATCCACCCAATATATACCATGAAGCGATATACCAGTCCAAGGCAACCACTTGCTCAGGAAGCTGGAATTTTAATCCTCGCTCCCTAAGCAGCCTTAAATTCAAACTCATGTGAGATAGGCCAATAAAATTATGCAAAAGAATTTGTTTCAGACTACTCACTTTTTCCGGGGCTTCAAAAAACAACTTTTTAGGTTCCCGCATATAATGCAGGAGTGAATAAAAAAAACCCGCATCCGGGTTCTCAGAAAAGGCCTGTTTGGTTTGCGCCACCCGGTCTGCCGACATAGTATCATCAGAATCGATGGAAATTAAAAGATCGTAACCTTCTACCATCAATTGATTGAAAACCTGCTCTCGCAAGGCCACGAGAGATAACTTTTCTTCATTTCTTATCACCCGGATATGGCTTTCCAAACCTTCTGCATTAAGCTGGTCATCGACCACAATGGTATCAAAATCCTGGTCTGTTTGCTGGGCTATGGTGTCTAGTGTTTCGCGATAGTAGGGCTCAGCTATAGGAAATATAAAAGTAATGACCGCTACTTTCATTCCTGTTCATCCCACTGATAACTTTCAACATAGGATTTCAAAAAGGCTCTTGGTTGATCTATGTAAACTTTATTTTCCAATTCACTCTGTAATTTTTTCAGATCAATTGTAATTATTTCAGAATTTTTAGCCCATAGAATCTTGGTATTTTCAATACGTTCAACATTGTCAGGCTCATAGAATAACTCTTCATGTAATTTCTCACCTGGTCGCAGTCCAGTGATAATGATTTTAATGTCTCTACCCTGTGTCAGGCCAGACAGTTTTATTACCTGTTCTGCCAGTTCCATTATTTTTATGGGTTCTCCCATATCCAGCATAAACAAATCATTGCCCTGGCCTCTGCAACCGACTTCGATGACTAATTGTGCCGCCTCAGGTATGGTCATAAAATATCGCGTAGTATCTGGATGAGTTACGGTTAAATCCCGACCTTCTTCGATAAGGGTTTTAAAAATAGGGATTACACTACCCTTGCTTCCCAAAACATTGCCAAATCGAACACTCATATATTTGCCATCTGCCAGTTGGGAGTATAACGCGGTCAGTTTTTCTGCAAATCTTTTGGTGGCTCCCATAACATTTGTCGGATTTACGGCTTTATCAGAAGATATCAACACAAATGTATCGACAGCGTATTCTGCTGTCATTTGAAGGACATTCAATGTCCCCAATATGTTGTTTTTAATAGCTTCTACTGGCGCTGTTTCCATCAAAGGAACATGTTTATGTGCCGCCGCATGAAAGATCATTTCCGGGCGTTCGTTAAAAGCCGGGATGAGGCTGTCGATTTCGCGAATGTTGCTGATGTAGGCTTTAAATTCCACCGCCTTAAAATAACGTCTGATAAAAAGCTCAAGCAGATACAGATCATTTTCATTAATATCAAGGGCAATAATTTTCTTCGGGTTAAACTTTACTAATTGTCGTATAATCTCGCTACCAATAGATCCTGCGGCCCCTGTAACCAGAATTGTTTTACCAACTATTCCCTCGCTTACAATATCTTCATTAAGTGCAAGGGAAGGTCGCCCAAGCAAGTCCGCAGCATTGACCTGCCTTAGCTGATGAAAAAGTTCATCGTGGGTATTTTTTTCCAACGTACTTGGTATAATCCGCAACCCAACGTCACTCTTTGTTGTTACATCGACGAACTTATACAATATATCCTTATTCAAATTAGCAATCGCGACTATGACCTCATCTATGCGATGCTCTTCAATGGTGTCTTCTAGGTTGTCATAATTTCCGATCACCTCAACTCCAGAAACTATATTGCCATGTTGTGAGGGATCTCCATCCAACAGCCCCACTAGGTTATAACGGTCTTTGTGTGCCGCAATTGCGTCTGCGATGAGATGCCCGCCACTTGAAGCCCCGATGATCAATATATTTTTCATTTATCTTTTCGAACTTTCTTCAGAATACTTTCAAGCTTATTGCACATGTCCTGAACTTCATCATTAGTTAAACTGGGGTGAGTTAAAAACATCAGGCTTTCCAAGCCTACTTTAACTGCGTTTTTTAACGGTCTTTTTGGTAGAGAAACGGTATTTAAAAATGCCTTTTCCCTATAAACCTCCGAGCAGCTACCTTGAAATATAGGCAACTCCTTAGCCGTACAAAGCTCAATAAATTGGTCACGAGTAACCTTGGGGTGCTCCCAAAATGCATAATATCTATAATATGCATGTTTAATGTCATTATCTGGCTTATGGCCTTCAATGAAATCATACTTTTCAATTACGGCCCTATAAGCAGCGGCAATTTCACGGCGCCGGTCAACCCAATCATCCACTTGATCCAATTGATAAATTCCAAGTGCGGACTGCATTTCTGTTAATCGATAATTACTGCCTATCGAATCATGCAACCATCTAAAGCCTGGAGGATGCTTTTTATTATAAACAGAATTATATGACTTTCCATGATCTTTGAATTCCCACATCCACTTATAGAGATCAAGGTCATTGGTGGTTACCATGCCCCCCTCGCCACCGGTTGTTATAATCTTATCCTGACAAAATGACCATGCCGCAATATGCCCAAAAGAACCAACGGGCTTCCCCCTATATTGAGCCCCATGAGCCTGAGCACAATCCTCAACAATTTTAATATTATGTGGCTGGCAAACAGCGATAATTTCGTCCATATCACAAGGCCAGCCCGCAAGGTGAACACAGATAACTGCTTTGGTTTTACTGGTGATTTTTTTGGCTATTTCCCCGGCAGATATATTTTGTGAAAATGGGTCAATATCGGCGAATATTGGTATGGCACCAATGATAGAGACTGCGCTGGCAGTTGCCATAAAAGTCCGGGGCGGTATAATCACTTCATCACCCACGCTAACTCCTAATGCTCTTAATGCAATCTCTAAAGCTAACGTACCATTCGCAAGGCCGATAGCATATTCAGACCCCACCCATTGAGAAAATTTCTGTTCGAATTCTTTGCCTTTATTGCCCGTCCAATAATTCACTTTATTGGAACGCAATACTTCTGCAACAATCGCACATTCAGTCTCGGAAAAGTTAGGCCATGGCGAATATTTAGTATTTAACATTTAACTTCCCTGAATAGTGCATTTCACTATTGACTAGCGTCAAGCTCACCATCAATCCTTTTTTCTTTAACCAAAATATGTTCTCGCACAATTACGGATAAACTTGCCAAAATAAAAGCTAGCATCATCATCGCAACCAATATAAGTAATTTCTTAGGTTTTGCAGCAGTTACAGGCTGAAAAGCAGGGTCAAGAACCTCAAACACGAAACCTTTTTGGCTTTCCGTCATCATTAGTTTTCTGGTTTGTTCGGCTATTAACTGAAAAAATACCTGGCGTGTTTCCCGCAAAGAAACATCTTCAAGTCTTTTAGTCAAGAAATTCATGGATATTTTAAGTTCTTTTTGTTCTCTTTGCCGCATATATTCATTTATATCTTCGATCATCCATGTGAGCCACTCTTTTGACAAAACTGGTGACTTGCTCTCAAAAGAAACTTTGATGAAACCTTCCTCATCTTCTTTGACAATTAATTGTTCAGAGAATGTATCGAATATTTCCCAGTCCTGAGGTTCAGGAGTTCTAGGAAACTTCACATCCCGCACCCATTCTGCATTATCCGTGTCGTAAATTTCATCGTCATAGACATTATTCTGACCATCCCACGATTTTAAGGCAAACAATTCCACAACCAAGTTCCGGCGTCGGACAAAATCTACTTGAAACCTACGGGATTTTATAATTTTCAATGCCACAGGAACTTTGGCATCGCCTGAGCCACCGAGATTCACTCCAGTTAACGAGGTTATGGCAGACAATCCTCCTGGTAACTTGCTTTCTTCCTCCATTGCCCTGGGAGAGAGCAATATCTCTGATACATATATATTGGGGACAAACATTAATATAATATAGGTTAATATTCCTATTACAGGCCCAGACGATATTACAACGAACCAGTATTTCTTTAGAATAGAAAATAACTCAATCAAATTAATTTCATCTTGCTCTACTTTTTCAGTCATGAATTAAGTTACCTGTCTTCTGAAATATATTAAACCTACCAAGAAATAGTTGTCTTTATAATACCAAAGCATTTTTCCTGCCTGTGGTAAACTATTTTTTTATTAGGCACAGACATTCCGAACTCTGGATGGTATGAACTGTCACATAACTCAGTAGTTCCCTGGCCCTCAATTACCAACCTGACCATATGATTACTCTGTTTTATAAAGATAATTTCGTCTTTCAAAAAAACGTCCCAATCAGGATGAAAATGAAAATATACTGCTGCTCTATGTGATTGTTTGGAAGCTATCTGATCTGTAATAATAAGTTTATCACTAAAGAATTGCCATTTCCTTTTATGTATAGGGCCACCAGACAAACGCGTATATCCCGTATGTTCTCCATAAATAGAAATCTCATTCTCGGTTTCTTCTACAGAAACGCCTACGATATACGCCCGCCTTGCCACACGGAATCCACCCCATACTTCCGAAGAATTTTCTCCATCTATAACGAGCGTATTATGCGCAGAAGTTCCCCTCTGTCGGATCCTCTCGCTACTTGCGCCATACACAGAGGTTCCCGAGTTTACAAAGCAACGACGTCCATACAAGGATAGCTCAAAGCTCAAACTATCGGCATGTGCATGACCTGGAATATAGTCTGGACCAACAGGAGCCAAATCCAGGATAGCATCAAGAGAACCGTAATTCACGCGCATATAACCGCTATCTTTGAAAACCGATAACCTTCCAAGACCTTCATCCCTAACCTCAAACTCAAGCCTTACTGCATAGGCCTTTAACTGCCGATAGGAAGAAGAGATACCAATCGCTGAATCATTAAAAAAACTAACCTCACCATCTGGATGAGACATAGCTTCCAACCAGACAAGCATCGGGGCAACCAAATCACTTATTTCATTGAAAACCGGACGGTTAAAAGCCTTGAGGAGATTAATAATATCTAAAATATCTTCAAGAAAAATAGCATGATACATTGGAGACCGTTCAAAATTTCCTCCATCTTCCAGAACTTGTTCGGCAATTTCACGATTAATAATTTGTTGCCCTTTAGCAAACCATTCGTCAGCTTCTTTACCTTTGAAAAATAATCCTGCGAATAAAAGTGCCTTGCCATTCACAAAAAGATGATTTCCCAAAAGGTGATATTCACATCGTTTGCCTAGATACCTTGCCTGAACAGCCATACTATGCAGCATTATATCTGGTGGATAATTTACAGACATTAACCATTTAATCCAATTTACCAAACGCAATGATAACGGATAAGGTTCCCACCCATTGCCAAGCCCTGGTTGGTTTTCAATGATCCATCTTTTAATCAAGTTATGATAATTTGAAGCTTCTTCATCTGCATTTTTAGATTGAATATAATCAAAATAATGAAGATTATACAGCCAGAGTTTGTCGTATTTAGGATTGTTCCAGTCCTCACAACTATTCAATTCCCCAATATGATTAAGAAAATTAAATTTATTGTCTGAAACAAAAGATTGCGGCTTTAGAATAGGCGCAATCCATTTCTCTGGCTTTCGCCTTTCAGGTTCTTTAGATAATTCAGGTACAGGTCGATATAAATGAAACCATATTCTGCCATATAATTGAGATGGCCTTAGGTATTTAATCGTATTAAAAAAGCGTAAAAGCTTTCCCAGTGCCTGCATCAACCATTTCCTTCGTAAACAATTAAATATACATTAAAAGTTTATCGCCCACAAAACACTAACATCAAATTTACTAGATATTATATTTGGTGCATTCAGTTTATTATCCTGCAAGCGCCCTTTGATTTCAATATTCCCAAAGCCAATATCACCTTGTAGCAAAGCCTCAAAAATATCTATATTTTTTTTCTCTAAAAATACTTTGAATTTCCCTGTTCCATCAATATTAATGCGGGCACGATGATATTTAAGTGTATATTTCCATTCATTAATATCTTGATATTGGGCTACAATACTCAACAACCTACTATCATTATCTAAACTATGACCAATTGATCTTCCTTTGTAACGATAGCCTGTAATGTATATAAAATGTTCATATATGACATTTGTACGCTGTTTTCCGAACAACCAAACATTTCGGCTTGTTGTGTCAGAAAACTCCGTTGTCAAACGCCAATTAGCTCCATTATCACCATATGCGCCATATAATGAAGCACCTAGCAATTTGGCATACTGAAACGGCATGATGAAATTCTGGTCTTCGGCAGTTCCCTCAGCATATAATTTAAGGGAAGTGCTATTTCCTAAGCTCATACTATAGGCCAGATCAATACTAGCCAATTGATTGCCCGGCTCATTTACCGTGCCCGTGTTATCTAGATCACCAATAGAAACCAGTGCTTTGTTCCAAGTGCTGAAACCACAAGGACGGCCATCACCACATAGTTGCATAGTGCGAGACAAGCCCACTTCGAAATTCTTGATCGGCTCAAAGGAAAGCCGCATAC
This sequence comes from Bacteroidota bacterium, assembly GCA_024276745.1. GTDB lineage: Bacteria > Bacteroidota > Bacteroidia > Chitinophagales > S012-47 > JAJRWN01. The sequence goes on along the minus strand of JAJRWN010000094.1, from coordinate 873 downwards.
CAGCAACCAGAGCATTGGGGATATGGCGGTCTTTTTCCATTTTAGCAACGAACATATCCCATTGCCAAGGGCCCATCCAGCTAAGCCATTTTGTCTCAAAGGCTTTGGGTTCAATACGGCGAAGTCCCACAGACGGCATGGGCCGAGCGTTGTTGCTCAGGATCAATGTGCTTTCACGACCCGGGCCCCACCAACGATCAAAGACCCCCGCATAGGCCGACCAGTTACCAATATCCTGCGACAGATAACTACCATCCAAATGAGCGTAATCCTCGCCATTGCCCTTACGATATCCACCTTGAATATGAATTGTCGTGCCGCTGTCATCATTGTTATATTCCAAAGTCGCAGAGGCATCCAAATCATTACGGGCGGTAGACGCGAAGCCGCGAACGATAGTAGGATTATTCGTTGCTTGGATTCTGGCTGCTGTCCTAAATTCACCAGGTATTTTTCCCTTAACCCGCATGGCGGCAAGGCGAACATATGAAGGCAGATTCATCTCAGCGGTGCGAGACAAGTTGCGGGTAATCTGCTTCCAGGATATGGGCCAAGTATTTACCGGTCCGGAAATCACCCCGTGACGAGCCAGTATTTCCACATCATTGCGCAGTTGCATATCACCCACAGCCGCCCAAGGGGAAGCTTGAACCATATGGCTTGATAAAAACAACGAATATAAAGTTGCCGACGACCAAACAAAGCATTTTCTTGCCAACATATTATCTAACCTTTTTGAGAACAACTTGGAGGTGATATTTAACTTAGTTTTAGCATTAAACCAACCCCTATATAAAAAGAGAGGCCAAAAGCTTTTTTTCCATATGAATAAAGAGGTAATGGTATGGACGGTCCTTTTTTTGCAAGACAATT
>JAJRWN010000093.1 GCA_024276745.1 Bacteroidota bacterium | reverse complement strand
TCCGTTTTGTTCTGGGTGTGCTGGATCCGAAAAAACGGGCGTAATTCCAAGCTCAATAAACCAGTAAGAGAGTTGTGTAAATCGTTGAATGGCTCGTACTGAACCAAATGGGCTTCCGTTGTCTGTATGCATCTGTCCAGGAATGCCATATTTTCTAAAAACCTTTGTAAACTCTGCTTTAGCTGACTTTAGGTTTTCGTGATAATGTCCTTTTGCAGTGAATAAAAACCGGCTCTTTGAGTCTGCAATGGTTAGCGGGTGACAATAAATTTTATTGCCCATTAAAAACTTTCCTTTATAGTCAGCACTCCATACCTGATTACACTCTTTTGGATCAAAAATAGGGTATATGGGCTTGACTTTTCTGAGCCTCTTTTGAGCGCATACAAAACCGTTTCTCTTTAATATATTGTGAATGGTAAGCACCGAAGGAACTTGGTCTTCTGTAAAATCGTTAAACAACAGTTTTTTGATTTTTTTGGCTCCCCATCGAGGGTATTTTCTCTTTAATTTAAGAATACCTTCAACGATATTATCCTTTGTTTCATTTGGATGTTTTCCGGGTGTTCTTGATTGTTCACGCAAGCCTTCATAACCTTGTTTTTCGAACCTATTAATTAATTTATAGGCTGTTGGACGGGAAATCTCAAAGTTTTTACATAATTCTGTGATGGTATATTTTCCTGTTCTCCATTCACAGATAAATTCAATTTTTTGTTCCATAGCTGTTCTTTCTTTCCAAGGCATAGCAATTTGATTTTTATCTCAAATTACAACCTAAAAAGTGTATACTATGTCCCTTTAACTTTGTAAACTATGTCCCTTTACCGTACCTCAGTTGTTGCCAACGTCTGTATAAACCACAATGCATTTTATACACCTTATCTGTATCTGTTTTTAAAGGCTTGTTAATTAAATATTTATCTGCAATTCTTGCCTCTAAGGGGCTTATCATTTTGTACAGAGATTTATCGCCTTTATCCTTAAAACCTCCAAACATAAATCCAAATCTAATAAAAAAATACAATGTAAGCAATACGAGATTGGGAAAATAAAATTTGCACAAGGTAGCCGGTGCAGTTGCTATTTTATTTTGAATCATTGAAGCCGGATCTACAGGCATTTTGCTTTTCCCGGGAAGTCTGGAGTAGGAAAAAGGGGGAATGGCTTTGGTATATATTGCTCCGGGACAAAGAGCTTCTGATTTCTGTTTATTTTCGTTCAGGAATATGAAAAGGAAAATTTCGCTTGTCGTTTTATTTATTTGTATGCTGCGTTTCTTATCGGCTCAGCCGCTTTTGCAAACGCATTGGTTGTGCAATCTGCCTGATCCTATTGCAGAATCATCGGGATTGCTTTATGCAGGTAATGGCATTTTGTGGACCCATGGCGATAGCGATACGAGGCCGGTATTGTATGCCTTCGATACCCTTGGGGTTTTGCTGGATTCAATTATTGTGGCTGCTCCCAATATCGATTGGGAAACTTTGGCCAGCGATAGCAGCGGTTATTTGTATATCGGTGATATTGGCAATAATCTGAACAATCGAACCGATTTACAGATACTCAAGCTTTGGCCCGATACGAGCCTTGATACGGCCATACCCGAAGTCATTTCATTTTCTTATCCCGATCAACATCAATTTCCCGGTGTAGTAAGCTTTGATTGTGAAGCCATGTTTTATGCTCATGATTCGCTGTATTTGCTGAGTAAAAATTATTTATTGGGAGGCAATGGAATCAGCAAACTCTACCGCCTTCCGGCTTATGCAGGTACTTATCAAGCTACCTTGATTGATAGTATTGATTTAGGGCTTTTTATTGTCACCGGTGCCGATTTATCGCCTCAGCAAAACCGGTTGGTCGTGCTTTGTTATGGAAAAATTATCCTTATCAGTGGATTTCAAAACCGGGATTTTTTATCAGGAGCTAAGCAGGATTTTTTATTGTCGCTCAGTCAATCGGAAGGTATAGCTTTTGCTAATCAGGATACTTTATACTATTCGAATGAAGCCGGTAACTTATACCGTTTTCAATGGCCTGATAATAGCATCGGAATAAAGTCTATGTATCGGGCATTGGTTTTAATGCAAGCACATCAGGAAAACCAATCACTGGTTTTTTCATGTCCTGATTGCCGGTTGGGAAACTACCGGATAGAACTTATGCTGGCTGATGGACAGCTTTACGCTCAAAAGAATTTTCAGACTTTCCCTGTTCACATGGATGTATCAAAAGCTCCAAGTCAAATATTTATGTACCGGATTAGCAGTCGGGATGCTGATTACCGGGCTAAGATATTATTTGTTCGATAAGTTTCAATCCAGGGGTTTCAAGCCTTCGAGCATGGTAGGAATTAGTTCCGACACCGTAGGATGGGCTTGCACCGAATCGCGAATGACGGTAAAAGATTGGCCTGTGTACATTATGTTCAGGATGGAGCTGATGATTTCGTCTCCGCCAATACCCAGGACGGCTGCTCCCAGGATTTTACCACTTTCTTCTTCTACAATAATGCTCATAAAGCCTTGTGTTTCGCCTTTTTCTTTAGCCCTGGCAATACGGCTCATATCGCGATAGCCATAAAGGGCTTTTATATCTTTAGCTTTCACTTCTTTCATGGTCATACCGGCACGTCCAAGCGGTGGGTCGATAAACAAAGCATAAGTGAGAATCCGGTCAGAAACTTTGCGATTTCCGCCCTCAAAAAGATTGGCAGCTACAATTTCATAATCATTGTATGCCGTATGCGTAAAAGCACCTTTCCCATTGCAATCGCCTAAAGCATAGATGCCCGGCACATTGGTTTCGAGGGTATCATTCACCTCAATATAGCCTCTTTCATTCGTTTCAATTCCGGTAGATTCGAGATGTAGTGTATCGGTATTTGGAATCCTTCCGGTGGCCAGCAGCAGATGACTACCATTGATTTCGCTAGGCTCTGTTTGGCAATCTACATTCACCGTTATATTTCCCGGCTCATCTTGTTGGCCATGCAGGCATCGTGCATTCAGGCGGATATGAATCCCTTCCGCTTCGAGTATGTTTTTTACCGCTTCCGAAACATTCTCGTCTTCCCTGCTTATTAGCCGGTCACCCATTTCTATAATGCTAACTTCGCTACCCAAACGCCTGAAAATTTGGCCAAATTCCAATCCGATATAGCTGCCTCCCACAATAATGAGATGTTTAGGGATTTCTTCCAATTGCAGCATTTCCTCATTGGTGAGGTAATCAAGGTTCTCAAAGCCTTTAGGAACCCGGGCACGCGTTCCTACATTAATAAAAATCTGTCCGGCTTCTAAAATCTGTCCGTTTACAGTAATATTTTTTTGACCGGTAAAACGGGCTTCTCCTTCAAAAACATGAATATTTTTATTGCTTTTCAGTGCTCCTTCAATGCCATTGACGGAAGCCGCTATCAATGCATCTTTTCTCTGTTTTATTTTTTTCATATCGGCTGTTGCTCCGGCCGGAATATGAATACCCAAAGCCTCGCCATGGGTAGCATCAAACATTCTGCGAGCACTTGCTACATAAGTTTTAGTGGGTGTACAGCCCACGTTCAGGCAGGTTCCTCCGAAATGTTGTTTTTCGATAAAAGCAACTTTTTTGCCTAATCCGGCCATTTTAAACACCAAAGGTGTACCGGCCTGACCTGAGCCAATGATGATGGCATCAAAATGTTGAGTATCCATTTTTCGTTTTTCTTAGATTAAAGTATAAAGCATGAAAGCACCTACCAGGACAAAGGCTATTGAAATGGATATTTTCATAATATCGGCAGGAATATTTTTTTGCAATTTAGGTCCGATTTGTCCTCCTATTACCACTCCGGGAACCGTAAAAATTACTACATTCAATACCTGATTCATCATTTCATTCCCTTCGTTGGCAAAGGAAATCATATGACCTATTGAAGCTACGAGAACGGAAATCACAACTACAAATACGGATGTAGCTACTGCTACCGGAGTGGGTACTTTACAGCGTGCCACCAATTGATATTCCTGCAATTCGGCTAAACCCACTGAAATCATCCCTAAAAAAACACCACCAATAGCAGCAAAGAATCGTCCCATACTTTTATTACAAACCGTATATTTAAATACTCTTCCTTCGCTGTCGATTAGTTCATTTTCGTGCATGATTTCAAATTCCTTACTAAACTCAGCTTCTCTTTTTTCTCTTTCTTCTTCCCGCCATGCTGCAAAAAGCTGATAACCAATAAAAAGGAGTCCGGCAGCAAAAATGGTTTTTAGGATTACCGCAGGAATATAGTCGGCATAAATACTACCAATAATAGCGGCAGGAATAGAGAACAATAAAAGACTTTTGGCCAATGTATAGTCGATTAATTTTGCGCGATAATAAGCCACCAATCCGGATGAAAATCCAAATAATTCTGCAATCAAAGCAGAGCCAATAGCAATCTTCGGATCAAGCTTTAATGCCAGCATAAACAGGGGTGAAAAAAAGACGGCTCCTCCAATACCACTGCTCATAGCAATGGTGGCGATTAATATTGAAATGGGCAACAAATACCAAAATTCAAAACTGATTTCCATAATCGAAATTTTAATTTATTTATCAAGCCGGCTTTGAATAAGCACAAAAAGCGCGATGATAGTTCCAAATTGATAAACGAAGGTATTTCGTTTGCTTAAAGTTAATCTTTTATTTATCAATCATTTTTATTTTTCTGAAACGGGTAAGACCAGCAAAAAACGGATGCAACAACTTAACATAATATTTCGTTCAAGCCGCTATGGAATGGACCTCACTTATTAATGGATTTAATACTTATTTAAGGCTCGAAAAATCATTGGCTGCAAATTCAGTTGAAGCTTACATGTGTGATATCCAGAAATTTAAAACCTGGGCAATAGATCATCATGTAGAGGGAGCAGAGCAGATTAGCACCAATGAGTTGGACAATTTTCTGGCGTGGCTTGAAGATGAAGGCTTGTCAGCTCGCAGTAGAGCCAGGGCGCTTTCGGGATTGAAAGCATTTTATAAATACCTACTGATGGAAGACCTGATTGATGCCAACCCTACTGAAATAATAGAAGGGCCTAAACTGGGCCGGAAATTACCACAGGTATTAAGTCTTGCAGAGATAGAAAGTATTTTTTCTGTTATCAATCACTCGACACCGGAAGGACAGCGGAGCCGGGCTATACTCGAAACCTTGTATGGTTGCGGATTGCGTGTATCCGAACTCTGCCATCTAAAGATTTCAGATTATTATCCCGATATAGGATTTCTGAGGGTAATGGGTAAAGGTAGTAAGGAACGACTGGTTCCTATGGGCAATCAGGCCATGAAATATATCAGGATTTATATTGATGGTGCCAGACGGCAGCTCAAGATCGACCCCAAAGCAGAAGATTTGATTTTTTTGAATAAATTTGGTCGTCCTTTAAGCCGGATTACTGTTTTTACATGCGTTAAAGCACTGGCAAAAAAAGCCGGTATTAGCAAAAATATTAGCCCCCATACTTTCCGGCATAGTTTTGCCACCCATTTGGTGGAAGGGGGTGCCGACCTGAGAGCGGTTCAGGAAATGCTGGGACACGAATCCATTACTACAACAGAAATTTATACCCATCTCGACCGGCAATATTTGCGCGATACCTTGATTCAATTTCATCCGATGTACCGGAAGAAAAAAAATTGATTTGCTGTCTCATCAGAGTCCTCTTCGAAAGACACATCTGAAACTATAGGCACAAAGTCAGGCTCAATTTATTTTTCTAATAATTTATTCCGGATTTCTTCAAAATAATTAAAAGCATCCGGATTGCGCAATGAGCCCAGATTCACAGCTTTTTCGAGTGGCATACCCTGCAGAAAACGTTTTACCGGTGTTTCCATTTTTTTCCCGCTTAACGTATAGGGTATATCGGGTATCTCCATAATTTCATCCGGTATATGTCTTGGGCTGAATTTTTGCCGGATCCTTGTTTTTATCTTTTTTTTGAGTTGTTCATCAAGCTTTTGCTTTTTACTGAGCATGACAAAAAGTGGCATATAATAGTCCCCTCCGGGCAATTCAATCCCAATGATTAGGCTGTCTTTTATTTCTTCCAGATCATCCAAGGCCCGGTATATTTCGCTGCTTCCGATACGAATGCCTTGCCGGTTCAACGTTGCATCGCTGCGCCCATAAATAATCAAACTTCCCCGAGGTGTTATTTTCACCCAGTCGCCATGACGCCAAATGCCGGGAAACATATCGAAATAGCTGTTGAGGTAGCGTTCATTGCCCGGGTCGTTCCAGAAAAAAACCGGCATGGAAGGCATAGGAGCCGAAAGGACCAGTTCACCTACTTCATTGATTACGGGTTCACCCATCGAATCATAAGCTTCAATTTTACAACCCAAAGCACGGCATTGAATTTCTCCGCTGTAAACGGGCAGGGTAGGAGCACCTCCCACAAAGGCACTGCATACATCGGTACCACCACTGAGCGATACCAACCAAAGATCTTTTTTTACTTTATCGTATAGCCAGTCGAACCCTTCGGGAGCCAGAGGCGATCCCGTTGATCCGATCATTCTGAGAGCCGATAAATCATACTGCCCGGGATTGGCCCCTTGTTTCATGCAGGCCGTCACAAATCCGGCACTGATACCCATAGAGTTCATTTTTGTCTGCTCGGCCAATGCCCATAGTTTATTGATATCGGGATAGGCCAAACTGCCGTCATACAAAATTCCGGTGCTTCCGCTAAGTAATGATGCCATCACAATATTCCACATCATCCATCCGGTGGTGCTGTACCAGAAAAAACGATCTCCTTCTCGACAATCATTTTGTAATGTCATTAATTTCAAATGCTCAATTAAAACCCCTCCGTGGCTATGCGTAATCGCTTTTGGAATGCCGGTAGTACCCGATGAATATAAAATCCATATCGGATGATCAAAAGGAAGTGCTTCAAATTGTAAGGGTTCGTGGGCACTGTTCATCACCTCTTCCCATAGGCTTAATCCGGAAATATTAAATTCAGGTTTATCGGAAAGATAAGGGATTCCGATAACTTCTTGCAGGCTGTTTAATGCTTTGCAAATACGCCTGACTTCTTCTGTTTTATCAAAAGCCTTTCCATTGTAGGTATAGCCGTCAACGGTCAGCAATACGGTGGGTTCAATTTGTTTGAAACGGTCTATCACACTATCAAAACCAAAATCGGGCGAACAGCTCGACCAAATGGCTCCGATACTGGCAGCAGCAAAAAAACCGATAGCGGCATAAGGAGTATTGGGTAGAAAAGCTGCAATGCGATCACCTTTACGGATACCGGCAGCCATCAACCACGATGCTAATGCTGCCGTTTTTTCTTCCAACTCATCCCAGCTAATGGCTTCGAGCGGATGCGTTTCCGATTCATACAAAAATGCCGGCCGTTCATCAGATTTCTTTCTGAAAATATGTTCTGCATAGTTCAATGTGGCCCCTTCAAACCAATGAATACCGGGCATTTCTTGGCTGCTTACTACATGGTTATAAGGCCGGTATGATTTAATCTCAAAATATTGCCAAATACTTTCCCAAAATTTTTCAGGAAAATCTATCGACCATTGCCAAAGTTCATCGTAATTGGCAAAACTTAATTTGTGTTTATGTTTCAACCATTCGCAATATTGATGAAGGTTTGTAGCCTCAATCCATTTTGAATCCGGTGTCCACAATAATTTGCCTTCTGAAGGGTTTTGCTGCATATATCTATATATTTAAATCAAAAGTAGAGAATTTAAGGCATCTTATGAATAAATTAAATCGTTTGAATAATTCTAAATTTGCTGTTTATCAAATTGTTTATCATGAAGCCGACTATTCTTGTAACCAATGATGATGGAGTAACCGCTCCGGGTATTCATGCATTGGTCGATGCTCTTAAATCTTTGGGAAATATTGTAGTAGTTGCACCGGACAGGCCCATGTCGGCTATGGGGCATGCCATTACCATTGGCGACCCTTTGAGGCTTGAAGCAGTTGACGAATTTGGTGATGTGGAAGCGTTTCAGTGCAGTGGTACTCCGGTGGATTGTGTGAAACTGGCGGTAGATAAAATTATTGGAAAAAAGCCTGACCTCTGTGTTTCGGGCATTAATCACGGTTCTAACTCTTCCATCAATGTCATCTATTCGGGTACCATGTCTGCTGCTATGGAGGCAGCTATTGAAGGTATCCCCGCAGCCGGTTTTTCTTTGCTTGATTATTCTTTCTCGGGCAATATGACTGTTGCTAAAAAATATAGCCGCTTAATTGCTGAAAAAATATTATCAGAGGGTATTCCCGATGATGTTCTGCTTAATGTAAATATCCCGGCTTTACCCGAATCCGGTATAAAAGGTATGAGAATATGCCGGCAGGCTGTTGCCAAATGGGAAGAAGAATTTGATGAAAGAACCGATCCTCGTGGCAGGAAATATTATTGGCTTACCGGAAAATTTGAAAATCATGATCTGGGGCATGATAGCGATGAATGGGCCCTGGCCAATGGATTTGTGTCCGTAGTGCCGGTACAATTTGATTTTACCGCACATAAAGCGATTGAATTTTTGAAAAACAAATGGCATTTACATGAACAAGATTAACTTCAAAAATACCCGGTGGCTTGGCTTGCTAAGCGGTTTTATCGGACCTTTTATCGGTAGTTGTTTGTATTACCTCTATTATCTCAATGAGGCGCACTATACCGGTGTCGATCACCCGTTGAGCTTAGTGGGATTTCTTCAATATTCTTATCATCATCATTTGCTGATACAGGTGCTGACCATAGGCAGTTTACTGAATATTGCCTTGTTTTTTCTTTTTATAAAACTGGATTGGTTGCGTTCGGCACGTGGGGTTTTGCTCGCTACTGTATTCTTCATCATTCCTTTTGTGCTTATTAAATTTGTTTTATGAATTATTTCTTGCTGGCCGGTGAAGCTTCCGGTGATTTGCATGCGGCCCGCTTAATGAAAGCCTTAATGCAGCATGATAAACATGCAAATTTTATTTGCTGGGGAGGCGATAAAATGCAAAAGGCCGGGGCTAAACTATTGCATCATTATCAAGACCTTGCTTTTATGGGTTTTTGGGAAGTGGCTAAAAACCTGCCTGCTATCTTGAAAGCTTTAAAACAATGCAAACATGATATTCTTACAGAACATACTGATATTTTGATTCTGGTTGACTATCCCGGATTTAATCTGAAAATTGCAAAATGGGCACATCAACAAGGTTTCAAAGTAGTTTGGTATATTTCTCCGCAATTATGGGCATGGCATCAATCAAGAGTAAAAAATATTAAGCGTGATGTAGATTTAATGCTGTGCATTCTGCCTTTTGAAGTAGCGTTTTATAAAAAATTTAATATCGAAGCTCATTATGTGGGACATCCGCTGCTTGATGACCCGGCTTTTTCGAACACATCAGAGCATCAAAACCGCAATATCATAGCTTTGTTGCCCGGTAGCCGTAAGCAGGAAATTAAACGACATTTACCTTTAATGGCTGAAGTAGCCGGCCGTGTTCCGGAACAATCTTTTGTGATTGCCGCTATGAAGCATATCGGCACTGAATATTATGCCCGTTTTTCAAACAAGCCTAATCTGCATATTGTTTTTGACGATAGCATTCAAATATTAAAAAAATCAAAAGCTGCTTTGGTCGCTTCCGGTACAGCTACCCTCGAAGCAGCTTTGTTGAATGTTCCCCAATTGGTTTGCTATAAAGGCAGTTTAATCTCTTACTTAATTGGTAAAAGACTGGTAAAAGTAAATTATATCTCTTTGGTCAATCTGGTGATGAATGAAGCTGTTTTATGCGAATTCATTCAAAAGGAAATGACAGTTGATAATATGCTTGAAGAGCTTAAACTTTTGTTGAATGATGACAAGCGAAAACAAATATTTAAAAAATATGAATCGCTGCGTATAAAACTGGGAAAACCAGGTGCTTCTGAAAGAGCTGCATCCTTAATCGAACAACTTAATGTGTCCCAATCTTATAAGGAATAAAACTTATTTTATTTTGACACGTGTATCTGAACAAAAATCTTTTTCTGCCATCAGATTGTTTTCAAATCAGATACTGATTATTTTTGCAGCACTTAATGATGCTGAACAAATATAATGTTGAGATATCTCCTGCTGTTTTCCACTCTTCTTACCGCTCATATATTTTTGTTTGCACAAACCAATGAATCGCCCGATACCCTGGTGCAAGTTAATGGCCTGAGGCAACAAAATCATCTTAAAGAGGCTAATACTTTACTCATCGGATATCTAGATGCTCATCCTGATGATGTTTATGCCTGGTGGAAGTATGCACAGGTTAATTATGCTTTGAATAAAACAGCATTTGCCCGTAATAGTTTTAAAAAAGCCATTCATCTTAAACCTGACCTGCGTGAATTAAGCATAGATTATACCCGTTTTTTACAAAATACAGGAAAGCTCAACGAAGCGGAAATGCTGATTGACAGTTTATTGATTAACGATTCGCTTGAAATCGAATTGCTCTATCTCAAAGCAAAAAATAACTACTGGATGGGCAATATGGTTAAAGCCAATATTATTTTGCAAAAACTTCTTTTGTCATATCCTGACGATGAAAATGCAATAAAACTGCTCCATGAAATAAACTTGGCTTCTGCTGCAAATTTCTCCTTATCGGGTTCATGGCAGGCCGACAATCAACCATATAGTATAAAAACCGTGCAGATGGAAGGAGGAATAAGAAAATCTTCATTACTGGCTCCTCACTTAAGCTTGCAATTCGATCAACCCGGCTCCGGTACTACCTGTTTTGGACATTACTCTGCAGTGGTTTCGAATGTTATCCGGTGGAATAAAATCAGGCTTGGAACAATACCTTGGTTAGGTATTTATCATTTTCAAAATAAAAATGGTTCGGGTTCAAAAATAATTTATGGTTTATCGGCCGATAGAAACTTATTTAAACAATTAGTTTTATCGGCATCATTTGGACGCTCGGTTTATATGGATAATCTCAGTGCTTTGGATACCTTGACTATGCGCTATTATTTGCATGGCTCGCTAAAGTGGTATCGTCCCGGGCATTTTTGGTTTTCGTTGGGCTATCAAGGCGATTTCTTTGAAGATCAAAATCAGGTTCAATCCTATTATGCCTGGGGTTTATGGCCATTGATTCAATCGTCAAGATGGAAAATACGGGCCGGTTATGGAGCCAACTATAGTCATGCTGCAGCCGGTCGCTTTGTATCCGTATTACCGGTGTCCGAATTATTGAAAGATACGGCTGCCAATGCCTATCCTGCCGGATATTATTATCCGTATTTTACTCCTTTCAGGCAGCAGATTCATTCCTTATTGCTGAATATAGCTTATAAACCTGTTGAGCAATGGGAATTTGCTGTAAAAGTAAATGCCGGATTGTTTGCCTTATCCCAATATCCTGCGTTATACTTTTCAGCAAGCCAGAACGGAACATGGTTGCTGCAAACCAATTGGGCACTAAATCGTTTTAAAACTTACGATATCAGGGCAAATGTTTCGTATTATATTAATGATGTTGTGCAGTTGCATGCCTGGTATCGCTACGAATTAAATCATTATTATACTGGAAACCGGGCCGGAATACAATTAAAATACCGGTTGATCAAATGAACAAACGAAGAGCAGGCGGTTTATGGACATTTAAGGAAGCTAAAGCACCCCGTTTTCGCGATAAATTTATACTGCTTACCTTGATGATTGCCGGTTTTCTCAGTATGATAAACCTGGCCGATTGGTGGTTCAGAGAAGAGCATGTAAACAATTTGATATTGTATATTTTATTAACGCTAATCTTTTGGTGGGGAATCTTACGCATGCTGATTAGTTGGATCGGCTATTTGCGTATCAGCAAACCCAAAGCCATACCGGCTCCCGAAGGTATGAGTGTTGCCATATTTACAACCAGTTCGCCCGGTGAGCCACTGTCGATGTTTGAAAAGACCCTCGAAGCCTGTGCTAATATACAATATCCGCATACTACTTATTTGCTCGATGATACCGAAGATGAACGCTTTAGAAAAGTAGCCGAAAAACACGGAGCCGTTTGGCTCGAATTGGTCGGTTTGCCGGGTGCCAAAGCCGGTAAAGTAAATGCAGCTTTAAAAATAACATCAGAAGATTTTATTCTTATCCTGGATCCTGATCATATTCCTTTTCCTGAATTTCTCCATCATACATTGGGCTATTTTAAAGATGAAAACGTGGGCTATGTGCAGGTCTCACAAGCTTATTATAATCAGTACCGTTCGTTTACGGCACGTGCTGCCGCTGAGCAAACCTATACTTTTTACGGACCTACTCAAATGGGTATGCATGGTTTTAATGCTGCTGTTGCTATTGGTGCCAATTGTACTTTCAGGCGAAAAGCCCTTGAAAGCATTGGAGGCCACGGTATTGGTTTGGCCGAAGATCTGGTAACAGCTATCCGTATTCACGGAAAAAAATGGAAAACGGTGTATAATCCGGTTATCGTAAGCCGTGGTTTGGTGCCCGAAGATTTTGGGTCTTTCTGCAAACAGCAACTGAAATGGTCCAGAGGGGTTCATGAGGTTTTGTTTGCCGAAGTTCCTGCTTTATTTTCTACCCTTAGTTTTTGGCAAAAATTATCTTATATCGCTATCGGAACCTATTATATAAACGGACTGAGTTTATTTACTTTTCTTATTATTCCATTTTTATTTTTCTGGTTTAATGTTTTGCCTGCCAATATGTATTTGGTCAATTTTCTGATCCGTTGGTTACCACTGGCCGGTTTTGGTACTGCTATTTACCTTTTTGTTCAGCGATGGATGTGCGACCCCGCTACTGAAAAAGGATTGCACTGGCGCGGTATGATATTGAAATTTGCCAATTGGCCGGTTTATTTGCTTGGATTCTTATTATCCTTGATTAATAAAAAAATTCCTTATATACCTACGGCAAAAAAAGCAGCCCGCGGTCTAAGTCCTTTTGCCCGGCCGATGATGCTGCATATACTGATTTTTTTAATTACGGTTTGTTTCGTGGTTATTTATCGCTTGTTTTATACCCCCGAATCGGTTTTATCACTGACTAGCGAACAAACCTGGGGGATGATTGGTTTTGCTAGCATTGCTTTTGTGATGGCTGTGGGGGCTTTGTTTGCTGCTTTCGAATCGAGCCGCCTGGATGCCGCTGAACCCTGGCAAAAAATAAATGTAAACGATTTATGATTATATATACCTTTGTATATCCGGAAAAAATAGGAATATGATTGGATCCCGTATCAAATATTCAGCTGTCAGAATTGCAATACTATTAAGTGCTCTTGCTCTTGGCGTCTTGCTGGTGTTTTTGTTAACCTTTACCGGAAACCAATCTAAAGGCCCGCTTGAAGATTTATTCAGTGGCCTTGGCGATCAAATTAATACCATCGAAAATAATATGGCCATAAAAGTAAGGAAGAAATTGAGAAGCGATAAACTAAATTGGTTTCAGCCTTATCGACATAATGTTGCTTTGCTGCGCAATCCAGATACCATGCTTTGGGGGGCTTTTGATAATACTATGGACGAAAGCTTTCGCAAATTATTGGATCTTGAAGATTCCATAGAAATTCCTTTCCCCTTAATGCATTTTTACAGCGCCTGGGGAAGCAAAACAAATGAAGAATTTCCACGCAGAATGGTAAGAGCTATTTATAATTTAGGCTCTATACCTTTTATCACCTGGGAACCCTGGTTATCCGATTTTTCAAACGATGATATCCCCGGTATCCCTTCCATTGATCAACGCGATATTCATGGTTTGGATTCCATTGCCAAGGGTATGTACGATAGCTATATTGACGAATGGGCGGCTAAAGCAAAAAAAATAGATATTCCGGTTTTTGTTCGCTTCGGACACGAAATGAACGACCCTTACCGCTATCCCTGGGGACCGCAAAATAATGACCCGCAAAGCTATATTGATGCCTGGCGTCATGTTGTAGAACGCTTTCGATTGATTGGTGCCGATAATGTGATTTGGGTTTGGTCGCCTCATCCGGCCTATGGCCAATTTGCTACTTATTATCCCGGTGATGATTATGTGGATTGGATTGGTATTCCGGTATTAAACTACGGTAACGTGGCTTCCTGGTCCCAATGGTCGAGCTTTGCTTCCATATTTGGAAAATACTACGAGGATTTGGCATCGTTTCGTAAACCAATCATATTATCTGAATTTGCCAGTCTTGCCGTGGGGGGCGAACGTAGTCAATGGTTTAGTGCTGCCCTCGATAGTTTGCCCGATATATATCCTGACATTAAAGGTATTATGTTTTTTCATTCATCCGATGACCAAACTACAACCTATAAAAGCCTTAACTGGCAAATTTTTAACGATTCTGCCTCCATTCAAGCCATCAGGAACGGACAAAAAGCCTGGCATTCTGAAAGTCAAAACCGCTAATCTCTTCTTCCTGCATGCATCTTTTCCTTGCCGGCTTGCAAGCGCATGAATAATACCTCATGATAGACCGGAAAAGTTTTAAAAAATTTTATCTTTGCTCCCTGTTTTTGGGGCTATAGCTTCCCGATGATATGTTTTCACCGGGACAGGCACTTCGCCATAGCCCTGAAATGTATGGGGCTATAGCTCAGTTGGCTAGAGTGCTTGACTGGCAGTCAAGAGGTCGTGGGTTCGACTCCCACTAGCTCCACCTTGTTATGGATTAAAAGCTTACGATACCATTTGTATTGTAAGCTTTTTTTCTTACACCAATAGTGTTTTCCTCTTATCAAGCTGCACAGCCTGATATCTTTTTTCCTCCTTACCGCCATAAACCAATAGAATAGACGTTTCAACATCATGCTTGTGGGTGAAAGCGCTTATAGTGCTGAATGCTTAGCCTATTTTTACTTGTTAGCATCATTTCATTAAATCATGACAAAAAAACTATTAAAATATTTTGCTATCATTTTCGGAGTTTTAATTCTCCTTATTTTTCTGGCGGGCATCGTGCTCACACGATTTTTTGGCAATGATCTGAAAGCGATGGTCGAAAAAGAAGTGAATAAGCAAATCAAAACGGAGTTTCGTATTACCGGTAATGTTAATATCTCGCTATTTCGCCATTTCCCAAATGCTACCGTAAACTTCGAAGGTCTCGAACTCGAAGGTTCATTATCTTCAGATAGTCTGCTGATGAAAGCCGCCAAATTATCGTTCACTATGAATGTGTTAAAGCTAATTCGTAAAGATTTTAGTATTCATAAAGTTAAACTGGAAGACAGTGAAATGAATATGCTAATCAATAAGCAGGGAGAGAACAATTTTGATATTTTTAAATCAATGGTTTCAAACGAAAGCGATACCAATCACAAACTGGCTTTTCAACTGCATGAAGCCGATATAAAAGCATTGCATATTCGCTATATCGACAGACTTAGTGATGATTTGGCCGATTTTACCATTGATGAAGCTTTATTAACCGGATTATTTTCTGCTCAAAATCTTGATTTAAATACGGATATAAAAATCAGTTCGAAGAGCATGCAACTGGCCAATACAAAATACCTTGAAAATGAATCGCTAATTCTTAGCGGACATTTACTGGCCGATTTAAAAAATAATCGGTTTAGCAGCGAAAGATTTCAGTTGGAAATGCAAGATGGAGCGTATGTGTTTGCCGGATCGATAGAACATAGAGGCCATGAAAACATGCTTGATATCAGTATTAAAGGCAGTCATCTGAATGTAAGATCAGTGATGGCCCTGATGCCTGAATCTATTCACAGCGATATTGCTGCCTGGGACAGTAAAGGACAGCTCGACTTGCAGGCAAACATCAAAGGGGCTGCCACTAATGGCCACTTGCCCCGTATATCGGCTACACTGGCACTCAGCAATGCGACTATTTATAATTATGCCTATGATCAGGAGTTTACAGATGTTGAACTTGAAGCGTCATTCAACAACGGTTCATCGCATAGCCCGGCAGCATCGCAACTCATTATAAAACAAATGAAAGCCCGGCTCGATGATGAACCCTTTAGCTTAAGTCTTGATATTAGAAACCTGAATCATCCCTTGATTAAAGGCCTGGTAAATGCCAATATTAAACTCGATGCACTTGAAGATTTTCTGGCAGAAACCGGTTTGTATCAGGCCGATGGACAAATTCAATTCAAGGATCTTGCTTTTACCCTGAAACCGGATAATATATCTGAATCTGATTCTAAATCTGTACTGATAGCGGCAGGTGGTCATATTCAATTTGATGATGTGGATGTATTGTATGCCGGAAGAAAAATAAAAAACCTTAGTGGTTCCTGCACGCTTGACGGTTCAATATTGAATGGCCAGGATATCAGTGCCGAAATAAACGGTTCTGAAATTCATTGGACTGGAACGCTTGATCGCTGGATGGATCAGTTTTTTGTTCCCTCAGGTGATATAGCCATGGATATTACGGGCAATATGAGTACCGATGAACTGGAGATTGATAAACTATTAACCTATTATGGGGCAAGCGATAAACCTTTAGATCAGGAAGCCATTGAAGCACCTGATTATTTATCTGATTTTTATCTTTTCAATGGAACTCTCAGTGTGAATATTAATACTTTAAGTTATGAAGATTTTAAAGCCGAAAACCTTAAAACCAATATGGAATTAATCCCCGGAAGCATTGCTTTTCATCCACTCACGGGAAAAGTAGCCGAAGGTTTGGCAAATATTGATGGATTGTTTTCGGTGAAAGAGGATAGTTTGTTACTTGGCCGCTTGCATGGAGATTTCAAACACTTGGATGTTTCGGAATTATTTACACAATTGCACAATTTTGGGCAAGATTATCTTACGGATGAAATGCTGAGTGGCGATTTAAAAACAGGGCTTGATATCGACTTATGGTTTGATAAATCACTTAATTTATTGCAAGACAAATTAAAGGCATTGGCCGATATAAAATTGCAAAACGGCCGGCTTAGAAATTGCGAAACACTCGAACAACTTTCTTCTTTTGTGAAAGTGAAAGAACTGAAAGATATTCAATTCAACGTGATTGAAAATACGATCCGGATTGAAAACAGTACGGTCATTATACCGTCTATGATTCTTCGTTCAACAGCCCTTAATTTACTGCTTTGCGGTGAACATCATTTCGATAATCAAATTGCTTATTATTTCAAAATCAATATGCTTGATGTAATTGCCCGTAAATTTCATTTTGGCAAAATCAGCATCAATGAATCGGAACAAGTACGGGATGGATTAATCAACTTGTTTGTCAGCATGACGGGCGATGCCATTGATCCGGATATAGAAACCAATAAAAAACTGGTAAAACAACGATTATATAGCAATTATTACGGACCCAGTGATATCCGTGAAAAAATAAAACAATACAATATCGAAAGTGAACGCATTGATTGGGATAATCAAGGTGTTAATGATACGTTAGAATACATCAACTGGTAAGTAGCCTTTAACAAATATTCAATTGATTATCTTTGAAACAATAGATGGCTGATAATTATACAAGAAAATATCGCTGGAAACTTTGGCTGATTGCTGTGGCAGCCGTCATAGTTGGTGGTTCGCTTTGGTACACCAGCTTGCTGGCTAAACGGATAGGTTCTGAAGAAAAACAAAAAGTACGGATTTGGGCCGAAGCCACTCAAAATAAAGCCCGCTTATTGCGTATCACCTCCCAATTGTTCGACCGGCTCAGAAGAGAAGAAAAAAATAAGGTAATCCTTTGGGCCAATGCTACCCGCAGACTCATAGAAAGCGAAGAAATTGATTATTTTGCCTTTGCCGTGGTACAGGATAATGAAACCGTACCGGTTATTTTAACCGATGATAAAGCCCATATCATTGCATCCAGAAATGTAGATGAACAATGGCTGAACGATGCCGATACCTTAACCGAAAAATTGAAAAAGCAATTCACACAATACGAACCGATAGAGGTAGAAAGCAAAGGTTGGAAAAATGAAATATACTATCGTGATTCACGACTCTTCACCGACCTTCGTTCCACACTCGATGAATTGATTAATTCATTTATTTCTGAAATTGTGATTAATTCAGCATCGGTGCCGGTCATATTTACCGATAAAAATAAAAAAGTGCTTTCCTGGGGAAATATTGATTCAGCGAAAGTAAAACAAAAGGATTATCTCGAAAATATGCTTTCGAGCATGGAATCTGAAAACAACCCAATCGAGATTGACCTGGGCGATGGAAATGTAAACTATGCCTATTATAGAAATTCTTATTTATTAAAACAGGTCCGTTTCTATCCAATTGTACAGTTTGCCATTATTGGTCTTTTTCTCTTAATTGCTTACTATGCTTTCAGTACTTCCCGGAAAATCGAGCAAAATCAGGTATGGGTAGGCATGGCCAAAGAAACAGCGCATCAACTGGGAACCCCTATATCTTCTCTAGCTGGTTGGATGGAAATCATGAAAGACCATCAGGTGAATGAGGAATGGGTTAATGAAATGGCAAAAGATATGTTACGATTGGAGGTCATTACCGATCGTTTTTCAAAAATCGGATCAGCACCTATTCTTGAAACCCAAAATCTATCATTGCTTATTAAGGAAAGTATTGCCTATTTCAGCAAAAGAATTTCGAATAATATTGAATTATCACTCCATTTGCCCGATGGCAATCAGTTGCCTGCTGCGGTAAGTCCTCCGCTATTTATGTGGGTACTCGAAAATTTAATTAAAAACAGTCTGGATGCCATGTCAGGGAAAGGCAGTATTACTGTAATTGCCGGTATTAAAGGCAATCATATTTATATCGATGTTCAGGATACCGGGAAAGGAATTAGTAAGTCTAAATTTAAAACCATATTCCAGCCTGGATTTAGCACCAAGCAAAGAGGTTGGGGACTGGGTTTATCATTGACAAAAAGAATTGTAAGAGAATATCATTCTGGCAAAATTTTTGTAGAAAGCTCAAGCCCCGGTAAAGGTACAATCATCCGGATTTTACTGCCAAAATCGAAGCAGAAGATAATATGAAACCAAATTTATTTTTGTGCAAGTAGGAAAACTTATTCTGGCTTGGTTTATATGGCTCAATTTTCTTGTTGTCTTATCCTCTCCGGCTCAGGCTCAATATATCAGAGTATATAGTTTAAGTACCTTACAACCTATAGCACATGCTACTATTCAAAGCACAAGTGGGATTGTCAATACACTCAGCCGGGATAACGGTAAAGCCGATATTAGCGGTATGCGGCTTGACGATACCTTGATTATCCGGCATACGGCCTTTCATTCCGAACGTTTGCCATTTAGTATGTTAAGAAGATTGAATTTTGAAATTTTTCTGGTTGAGAAAAAAATTCATTTGGAAGAAACGGTAATCAGTGCAGAAAAAATTCCTGAATCTGTAAAAAACCTGTCTAATAAAATCGACATGATACCGGCCACTGAAATAGCCTTTCAGAATCCGGGCACCGCTGCCGATATGCTTTCTTATACGGGTGATGTATTTGTACAAAAAAGTCAGGGTGGAGGAGGCAGTCCGGTCATCCGGGGATTTGAAGCCAATAAAGTATTATTGGTAATGGACGGCATCAGACTGAACAATGCAATATTCCGTAGCGGCCATTTGCAAAATGTCATAAGCATCGATCCTGCTTCACTCGAAAGAGCCGAAGTGGTTTATGGCCCCGGTTCTTTAATCTATGGAAGTGATGCACTCGGAGGAGTGATGCATTTTATTACCTTGAAACCCAAATTGCTTGACGAACAAGAAAAAGTAACCAAAGTAAGTGCCAATGCTTTTACCCGCTTCGGTACGGCTAATGCTGAAAAATCATCGCATTTTGATTTTAATCTGGCCGGTAAAAAATTTGCTGCACGCACTTCGGTATCTTATTCCGATTTTGGAAATATAAAATCAGGCAGAAATCATCTTCCGGATTATCCTGATTTTGGAAAAAGAAATTGGTATGCCGGTCCCTCAAAAGGCAGCCATATCGATTCGGTGTACTTGAATAATAAGAATTGGATACAGCGATATAGCGGATACCGGCAATTGAATCTAATGGAAAGATTAAAATTTCAACCGGATGATAAAATCCGTTTTGGTCTTAACTTCTACTATTCGAATACTTCAAACATTGATCGATATGATAAACTGACTGATACTAAAAACAATATGCCCAAATATGGCGATTGGCACTATGGACCTCAAAAATGGCTGATTAGTTCTTTTACACTAAACTATGCACCCCGGAATGCATGGTTCGATGAGTCGAACATCATCATTGCTTATCAGCGCTTAAACGAAGACCGGATTAGCAGAAAATTCGATAAGCCTGATGAAATTCACCGCGAAGAAGATGTATCGGTGTTATCGGTGAATTTCGATTTTAATAAAAAAATGTATCATAATGGCCGCATCATTTACGGAGGTGAAATTTTTAGCAATATAGTGGCATCAAAAGCATACCGTAAAAATATATTGAATCAATCTATTGCTGCTGCTTCAACCCGCTATCCCGATGGTGGAAGCGAAATGGACGGTGCATCGCTTTTCTTTAAATACAAACATTTCTTTAACGAAAACCTGGTGGTTTCAGGAGGTACCCGTTATTCTTATATCGATCTGGAATCGGTATTTACCGATACTACTTTCTATCAATTTCCGTTTACCGATGTTTTTTTGGGTAGTGGTGCACTTACCGGTAGTGTAGATATGGTTTGGAATCCAAACGAAAACTGGAAACTCAATATCTTGCTTTCCTCCGGTTTTAAATCTCCCAATGTGGATGATTTTGGAAAAGTATTTGAAAAAAACGGAATTGTTGTAGTTCCAAACGATCATTTAAAACCTGAGTATGCCTATAATGCGGAAATAGGACTGAGAAAATCATTTGATGGTTTTCTTTCAATAAATTCAAGTCTTTTCTATACCCTGCTCACCGATGCTATTGTAAGACAGGATTTTACACTCAACGGCACGGATACGGTTTGGTATGATGGTGAATATTATCCGATACAGGCCAATGTAAATGCCGAGCGGGCTCATATTTATGGCTTTTCTGTCAATCTTGAAGCCGATATCAGTAAATATATCTCCTTTATGGGTAATATTAATTATACCAAAGGATTTAATGTAAGCGATGCTCAGCCTATGGCTCATATTCCTCCTGTTTATGGAAGATTAAGCCTCACTTATACGTGGAAAAAATTCAGATCTGAACTTTTTAGTCAATATAATTTTTGGAAAAAACGTAAAGATTATGCTCCTTCATCAGAAGATAATCTGGATGAAGCTACCATAGACGGTACACCTCGCTGGATTACCCTGAACTGGCGCAATTCATTACAAATCAACCAAAGCATAAATGTTCAGTTTAATGCTGAAAACTTGTTCGATTTGCATTATCGTCCCTTTTCTTCGGGTATCAGTGCAGCAGGCCGTAATTTCAATCTGACTTTCAGAATATTAGTCTGATGTTGTTTCAAGCCGGCAACAAAATATTTCATCGTCTGTACCATCGAAACCTTGCCATACAATAAGGTGATTGAGTAAATAAGGATGTGCATTAGAGCAATCGTAATTGGCTAATTGACGGTAAGATTGAGCCGTTATATCATAGATTTGCAACCGCTTATTATTGCCGGATTCATTCACCCATACTACAAAGTCATCATCCATTGTAAAATATTTTCCTTGAAGCTTATTTACTTTCAGGAATTTTAATGTCATGTTTTCTAATTCCATCAATGCAATATTGTTTTCGTGCTTATTTACCTGCATCCAACTAAGCATATCATGGCTTAAACGGGGGTTCAAATCATCAAATTCATTGTCGGTTACCCGGTAGGTACAACCGGTATAATCGTCATAACAGAAAATTTCATAGTCGTGCCCGTCATAAGCTTCCCAGCTTACACGCATACCTTGACAGAAGGGTTTGCCATTGCGAAAACCGGGATTACTGATAGTTTTTATATTACCGTTGCGAATATCCATGATTTTTATCTGATGTTGCCCCTGATCGATTGCACTGTAGGCAAGAAATCTGGAGCCAAGACAAGTGGCGGGCTGATCGCTTTGGTTTAAGTGAATACGTCTGATTTTTTGATTTTTCAGATTGAGCAGGCAAAGGATATATTCATCATTATGGCTTACACACCAGGTAAGCCTCTGCCGTTTGATTTGAGGGTTTTGTACCAAATCGCCACCGGCAGCAATCCGGTATAATCCGGCATTTTCAGTAGAAGCAAAATAAATAAAATCTTGTTTGTTTTCTTTTTGTTGCCATACCATGGTTTCGGCATCAATCGCAAAATAAGAAGAGGCAGGAATTTGTATGAATTCATGGGCATAAGCCCGGTTTATATCGTAGGAAATAATGACTCCATCAGCTTGTTGCCAAAAAATAGTATGATTTGCAATCACTGGGCGCTCATCGTTAAACAGATTATCAGTGAGTTGGGTGACATGAGGTGTTAGTGTGGGCAAAAAAGCCATAGGAAGAGTAGCCAGGTTCCAAAAGACAATTTGTATAAAATGAATCAGCATAGCTATTCAACACCTGATTTTGAAAAGATTAAGTTAATAATTTTGAATAAGATTAACAATTATTATTTGAATTAATGAATTGCGAAACCAGTTTAAAAACCTCATCGGGTGCTTCGGCATGCACCCAATGACCCGTATTAGGAATAGAGATTAATGTACTTTTGGGAAAGATGTTGGCTATGTTTGCTTCATCTTCATCGCTGATATAGTTTGAAAGAGCACCTTTGATGAATAATACCGGATTGTTGAAAGGCCAATCGCATTGAATCGGTCCGCTGATTTCGTTATAGAATTGATGCAGTATGGTAATATTGGCTTTCCATGACCAAGTCCCTTTAGAAGACCGTTTCAGATTTTTTAATAAAAACTGCATAACAGCTTCCTGTGGGATATATTTTTTCATCATGTTGCGAGCATCATTTCTGGCATTTATTTTCTCCAGATCAACGGCAAACAAAGCTGCAAAAATATGGTCGTGGCCCCGTGCATAAGCTTTTGGTGCAACATCAACAATAATCATTTTTTCAACCCGCCCGGGATGGTGCAGTGCAAATTGCATGCATACTTTTCCGCCCATTGAATGCCCCAAGAGCACAACCGAATCCAATTTTAAATCATCAAGAAACTCCAGCAAATCATGGGCTAAAATCTCGTAACTCATCGATGGATGATGAGGTGATTTTCCGTGGTTGCGCTGATCAACAGTAATGACATGATACTGTGTCGAAAATCTTTTAGCTAAACTTTGCCAATTGTCGAGGCTGCCTAATAATCCGTGAAGAATCACTAAAGTATGTTCATGACGGTTGCCAAATTCTTTATAATTTAATTTCATCTCAGGGTGCGAATTATTTTTCTAATTTTACCGGTCATCATGAGCAAAGAAGATTACAATAGTCATCAATGGCCTGCATACGCCAAATTTACAATAATCCTTTTAGGCTTGATTTTGTTTTTTTATGCCCTTCAAGTTGCCGGAAATTTATTAGTACCTCTGGCCTTTTCCCTGCTTTTGGCTTTGCTGCTTTATCCTTTGGCAAAATGGTTGGAATCAAAGCAAATTCCTCGTGCTATTGCCATTATTATTGCCATCGTATTGGTGATTATTGCATTAGGTGCTATTGGTTTTGTGCTTACCAATGAATTGATTGGATTCTCTGATGAAATTCCTGAAATCACAAATCGTTTGCAGCATAGTATTGCTGCTTTGCAATTATTTATTGAGCAACATTTTGAGGTCTCTAAAGATTTACAGATTGATTGGTTAAGCAAGGGTTTAAATAATTTACTACAAACCAGTGCAGGATTTTTTCCTTCCCTTTTGCAATCTACTTCAAGTTTCCTTACCAAATTGGGTATTCTGCCTTTTTACTTGTTTTTTATATTGTACTATCGCGATTTGTTTAAGGAGTTTTTCTTCCGCATTAGTCCTGATGACCAACATGCAAAAGTGGCATCTATTCTTTTTCATATTCAAAAGGTTATTCAAAATTATTTATCCGGATTGCTTACCGTAATTGTTATTATTGCAGTATTGAATAGTTCGGCTTTGCTGATTATCGGTATTAAGCATGCTTTGTTTTTTGGCATTTTTGCCGCCTTGCTCACCATTATTCCTTATGTAGGCGTATTTATTGGATCGTGGCTACCCACGCTTTATGCTTTAGCGATGTACGATTCTATTTGGGTACCTATTGCCGTTATCGGAAGTTTTACTTTGATACAGTCTTTAGAAGGTAACTTTATTACACCTAATATTGTGGGGTCGAAGGTTAGCATCAATCCTTTGGTAGCCATTATAGCTTTGTTGGCCGGAGCCGAAGTTTGGGGCATTAGTGGTATGATTATGTTTGTTCCTTTTACGGCCATGGTGAAAGTTATTTTTGACCATGTAGATGCTTTGAAGCCTATCGGGCTGCTTTTGGGCAGCGATAAAAAGAATCTTACTTTCCCTGAAATATTGAAAAAAATAAACCCCAAAAACCTGATTAACAAAAAACAGTAAAAAACAACAGTAAATCAATATATTAACTTATTTTGGTATAGAATATATTTTGTTTTTTTACCTTCATCCCGGCTATCATGGCATCTATATCGGGTGCTTCATTCCAGAGGCCGAAAACCGAAGATCCACTGCCACTCATTGAAGCAAATATTGCTTTTTCACGCAGCATGATATTTTTTATATCGCTGATTTCCGGACATATCGAAATGGCTGTCTTTTCAAAATCATTATGCAATAAATTTTGCCATTGATCGAGGGGTTGCTGCAGTATTTGACTAATGGGTTTTCGTTGATCGACAGGATGGATATGAGCATAGGCATTTGCTGTTGACAGGGTAAAACCGGGCCATACAATAAGAAGGTGCATGCCTTTTAATGGCAGATGGATGGGTTTCATACAATCGCCCCGTCCGCTGATTATGGCTGCTTCGGGATGAACGAAAAAAGGGCAATCGGAGCCAATCTGAGCGGCCAGATGCAGCAAGGTGTCGCGACTTAAATCCAGATTAAAAACCTGATTGCAAAGATGCAATATGGCAACGGCATCGCTCGATGCACCGCCAAGACCGGCACCACTCGGTATATTCTTCAGCAGATTGATAGATGCATTTGCCAGGTCATATTTTTGTTGTATCAGCCGAAAGGCTTTTACACACAGATTATCCTTTTCGTTTCCATCAACCGGCCTTCCGTAAACCGAAAAATGATTTTGTTTTGAAGTAGTCAATTCTACTGCATCGCACCAATTTACAGGATAAAATATACTTTCTATATCGTGATATGCATCGCTTCGTTTTCTTAAAACGTGCAATCCAAGGTTGATTTTGGCAGGAGCGAAGAAAATCATTATTTCAAAATTAGCCTAATTTACTTCGTTTTAATAAATAGGGTAAAAGTACCTGCTTAAAATGATGATTAATATCGGCTGCAATAAAGTCAATTTTATATTGCTGGCATTTTAGTTTTAGCTGTTTTTCGAAAGCTGAAGCTTGTTCGATGTATTGTTTTCTTACTTCGTTGGAACTGAGTTTTACCTTTTCGCCCGTTTCCATATCAATGAACAAGTAAGGCCGGTTGTCAAAGCTAAATGCTAATTCCTTTTTCCGGTCAACTACGTGAAAAAGAATCACCTCATGTTTATTGTATTTCAGGTGTTGAAGGGCTTCAAACAATTCGTTTTTATTGTTCTTATTCACACTCACATTTTCAAACATATCGCTTAAAATAATAACCAGCGAACGTTTGTGAATATGATCTGCTACCTGATGCAAAGCAGCGGCCAGACGGGTAATTTTCTGTTCCGGTTTTTTTTGCAATATACTTCTAAAATGTGATAGCAGCAATTCGTATTGAATGGCCGTACTGCGGGCATTGGTATGAACATGAACCTCATCAGAAAAAAGGGTAAGCCCGAAAGCATCGCGTTGTTTCCTGAACAAATAGGCCAATGAAGCGGCACATGAAATAGAGAAATTCAGCTTATTGACTGCTACCTGTCCTTTTGAACCGGCATTCAGCGGATAATACATGGAAGCGGATGTATCGATTACAAGCTGGCATCTTAGGTTTGTTTCTTCTTCATATTTCTTTACATACATCCTGTCGGTTCGGGCATACACTTTCCAATCGATGCTTCTCAGACTTTCACCCGGATTATACAAACGATGTTCTGCAAATTCTACGGAAAACCCATGAAAAGGGCTTTTATGAATACCGATAATAAATCCTTCTACTACCTGTCGGGCAATCAAATCGAGGTTATCGAGTTGATGAAGATCTTGTAATGAGACAGGATAATTAGTAATCATAGTGTATAAAAAGAAACGGCCGTCCTTAAAACGTAAGGAGGCCGGATAATGATATTAGTGGTTCAATAAAATTTGCTTACAAGTAAGCATTGATTTTCTTTTCAAGGTTTGATTTCGGTACTGCTCCTACTTGTTTGTCAACCACTTTTCCGTTTTTGAAAAAAAGTATGGTAGGTATATTTCTTATACCAAAATTGACAGCAGTTTTTGGATTATGGTCAACATCTAATTTGCCGACTTTTATTTTTCCTTCAAAATCTTTCGACAGTTCATCTACAATGGGGCCTACAATTCTGCAGGGGCCACACCATACTGCCCAAAAGTCTACCATTACCAATTGATCGGATTGTATTACTTCCTGATCAAAGTTTGCATCTGTTAATTCTAAAGCCATGATTTATATTTTTATGCTTGTTTTAATTCAATATACAAATTTAAAGTTCCCAATTTAAGATAGCAATTCATAGTGCACTCCATTAAACTGATCAAATTGTTCGAATAATTCATTTTCGGGCATTACCGTGAGTTGGGAAGAACGCATATTTAAAGTAATTTTTCTTTCATCAGGATCAAATATTGAAATTTTTACCGGATATTTTCCATTATATTTTTTAAAAAGTTTAGCACATTGATTTACAAAATTTTCATCAATACTGTTCAGATTGATGCTTAATGATACCGATTTGGTTTTCCGTTCTCTTAAATCTTCGAGCATCATCACTTCTCTGATATCTAGATTAATATTTTCAGAATTGTAGCCCCATTTTTTGTAAATGGCCTGAATAAAAACACGTGTACCCGGTTCGAGTAAGTGCCGGTATTTTAGAAAATCTTCCCGAAAGATACCCAGTTTTATGCTGGCACCATTATCTTCAACCGTGAAACGTCCAAATTTTCGACCTCTTTTATCCAGTCTTTCATTAAATTCGGTGACTACACCGGCAAAACTGACTTTTAGATTTTCTTTTGGTTTTAGTTGAGCAATAGGATGGGTGCAGAAAGATTTTATATCCAGTTCAAAGGCTTCCAGCGGATCACCGGAGAGATAGATACCCGTAACTTCTTTTTCGAGTTGCAATAATTTAAAAGAATCCCATTCATCGCAATCGGGTATCAAGGGGTCTTGAAATGCGGCATCTTCGCTGTTATCGAACAACGAAAGGGTATGTTTATCTTGTTGTTTTCTGATATTTTGAGCGTATTGAAGACTTGATTCTATTAAATTATATTTTGAGCCCGGAGGAATGAAAAAGAATTGAGCTCTGTGTATGTTGAAACCATCGAATGCACCTGCTTTGGCCAGGCTTTCGACACATTTTTTATTTAAGGCTCTTGAACTTACTTTTCTTACAAAATCATAGTATGATTCAAATCGTCCGTTTTCAGCTTTTTCCAGCATAATATTTTCAACGGCAGCTTCTCCCAAACCTTTTATACCCGATAATCCGTAACGGATTTCTCCTTTTTGATTAACGATAAATTTTCCTTCACTTTCGTTGATATCGGGTCCGAGTGTAGTAATGCCCATTTGCCGGCATTCATTCAGGAAAAAATTAAGTTTAGCGGTATCGTTCATGTTGTGGGTAAGCACCGAAGCCATATATTCTGCCGGATAATTGGCTTTTAAATAAGCGGCTTGATAGGCCAGATAGGCATAAGCGGCCGAGTGCGAACGATTGAAGCCATATTCTGCAAACTGAGCCATAATGGCAAAAATTTCTTTGGCTTGTTTTTCATCGAGGCCATTCTTTTTGGCTCCTTCGATAAAAACAAGCTCTTGTTCTTGCATAATGGATTGCTTCTTTTTACCCATGGCTCTCCTCAGAATATCGGCTGAACCGAGCGAAAAGCCGGCAATAATTTGAGCAGCTTGCATGATTTGTTCTTGAAAAACCATGATTCCATAAGTACTTTTGAGTATCCCTTCAAGCAATGGATGGGGATATTCAATTTTTGCTTTGCCGGATTTCCGTTCTATATAGAGCGGTATGTATTTCATTGGGCCCGGCCGGTATAAGGCATTCATGGCAATCAAATCTTCAAGATTTGAAGGTTTTAATTCTTTCAGATACTTGCGCATACCATCTGATTCAAACTGAAATATTCCAATGGTTTGTGCCTTTTGAAAAAGCTCAAGGGTTTTTTTGTCATCAAGGGGAAGCCGGTCAAGATCAGGTGCTTTAGTATTTCTTTTTTTGATGTTTTCTATGGCATCTTTCAGAATCGATAAGGTTTTTAATCCCAAAAAATCCATTTTTAGCATTCCGGCCGATTCAACCAGTTTTCCTTCAAATTGGGTAACCAGCAGATCGGAATCTTTGGCCGTACAAACGGGTATGCTGTTGATGATATCACCGGGAGCTATGATTACGCCTGCTGCATGTATGCCCCGTTGTCTTAAACTGCCTTCGAGCCTTTGTGCCAGTTTAAATACTTTCGATGCTTCCGAATGACCGTCTTCTTTAATTTTTCGTAAATCGGGATTAGCTTTTACAGCCTTTTCCAAGGTCATGCCTACGTCATCGGGCACCATTTTAGCTAGTTTTCCGGTTTCGCTTAATGGATATTTCAATACACGGCCTACATCCCGTATAGATCCGCGGGCTGCCATTCTTCCGAATGTTACGATTTGGGCTACCTGGTTTTTTCCGTATTTATCAATCACGTAATCAATGACTTTCGATCGACCTTCATCATCAAAATCTATATCAATATCGGGCATGTTTACCCGTTCCGGATTGAGGAAGCGTTCAAACAATAATTGATATTTTATTGGATCAAGATTGGTAATGCCGGTGCAATAAGCTACTACCGAACCGGCTGCCGATCCTCTTCCCGGACCTACCCATACATTTAGTTTTTTAGATGCCCGTATCAAGTCTTGAACAATTAAAAAATATCCTGCAAAGCCCATTTTATCAATCACACCAAGCTCGTAGTCTATCCTTTCTGTTATTTCCGTAGTTAATTCACCATAGCGTTTTTTAGCTCCTTGATAGCTTAAATATCGCAGGTATTTTGATTCAGATTCGAATTCGCCCGGAAGGGTATAATTGGGTAATAAAATATCATGGTTGAGGCTTGGAGTATTAATCTTCTCTACAATCTCCATAGTGTTTTCCAATGCTTCCGGTATATCGCGAAATGTTTCGTACATCTCCACCCGGGTCTTAAAATAAAATTGATCGTTTTCGAACCGGAAGCGATTGGGTGCATCAAAATCAGAGCCTGTTTCAACACATAGCAATACATCATGTGCCAGATAATCGTCTTGATTGATATAATGAGCATCATTGGTTGCAATCATTTTTACATGATATTTCTCTGACATTTTCATTAAAAACAGATTAAGCCCGTCTTCATCAAATGTTTTTGATCCATGCCGTTGCAATTCAATGTAATAGTCATCGCCAAATATGCCCCACATTTTTAAAAAGGCTTGTTCGGCAGCTTCCGGTCCTTTTTGAAGAAAAGTGCGTGGTACGATTGCGGCTGCACAGCAAGTGGTACCAATAAGCCCTTCATTGTATTTTTCAAGTAATTCAAAATCTATACGCGGATATTTGCCATACATGCCTTCGATAAATCCGAGGGATGATAATCGACTGATATTTTTATAGCCTACTGCATTTTTGGCCAATATCAACTGGTGATATCTTTCATCGCGATTAATACGGTCAAATTTTTTCTTATGCCGGTCGGGAACAAAATAAAATTCACATCCGATAATGGGTTTGATGCCATTTTTTATAGCCGAATTATAAAAATTCATGGCACCAAACATGTTGCCGTGATCGGTGATGGCTACTGCCGGCATATTGTCTTCCACGGCTTTTTGCATTAGCAAATCGATATTCGCAGCTCCATCAAGCAGTGAGTATTGCGTGTGGTTGTGCAAATGACAATATTCCGGAACGTGGGTTGGTTTTGGCATAAGAGATGGAAATATACAATGGATATGATTAGCAGAAAAATGTAGAATTGATTATTTATTGACAAGTCGTTGAAAACCTGATTATCCACCTTTCATTTTTATTTTAAAACCTTGACTGCTAAGCCATTCGGCAATTTTTTTTCGTTGATCTCCTTGTAATAATATTACAGAATCTTTTGCCGATCCTCCTACACCACATTTTGTTTTTAGTTGTTTAGCCAAAGAGTTAAGGTCTTCTGCTTGTCCTATAAATCCTTCAATCAGTGTTACTATTTTTCCTTTGCGTTGTTTCCGGTCGAGCGAGAGATATAGTAATTGTTGCTCTGCAGATAATGTTTCTTCCAGGTCCATATCTTGATCTCCGGGTTGAAAATCAGGATTGGTGGAATACACAAAGCCACCTTTTTGCAGTCTTCCGGATCCTTTGTTTTTTTTCGACATCATGAAGGTATAATTACTTGTAATGCTTTTGGTATTACGCAGATATTCAGGTAATCAACAGGGTTTCTGGCTTCTCCGTCAACCTGAAAATATTGTTTTTCTATGGTTTTTATTTCTATACGTTTGCTGATATAATTTTTAAAATAAGGACTTTTAAAATGAGTTTTACGTAATACGCGCAAAAACAAAAAGGGTGCTTTCCAACGGGGGAATTTATCGAGTATCCATAAATCCATTAAACCGTCTTGCAAACTTGCATAGGGTGCAAGTTTTACGTTGTATCCTACCTGATTTGAGTTGCATGCCGATATCAGAAAAGCTTTACCTTTCAAAACCTGATCGTTTACTTTTATTTCGTACTGAATACCCGGAAACATAATTAATCCTTTGAGTACCGAAAAGGCATAGCCGAAGAAACCCCGGTTTCGGGAGGTATCAAATAATCGAATGACCAGAGCATCGAAACCAAGCCCTGCATTGGAGCAAAAAATCCGTTCGTCATAGCTACAGATATCAATTTTACCGGTTTTGAGTTTATTGATGGCTTTTATGGTTCTTGGGGCATTCATGGTATATCCCAAATGCCGCGCCAAACCGTTGCCTGAGCCAACCGGTATAATTCCAAGTATGATATTTGAGTCTCTTATCACGTTCGCTACTTCGTTGATTGATCCGTCTCCACCGGCCATTACGATAATCCCGATGCCTTCTTCTATAGCAGTTTTGGCCAATACAACTGCATGACCTTTATATTGTGTATATCTGATTTGGTATTCAAAACGTTCTGTATCAATAATCCGTTTGATTATGCGAGGTAATCTTTTTTTCAGAAATTTCCGGGTTCCTGAAACAGGGTTTATGATGAATAGCATTTGTTTTCTCATCCGGGAAAGTATTTATTCTTAACCAGCATTTCATCGTAAGTTTGAATGATTGCTTCCAGTTTACGGAGCATTTCGGTTTTAACAGGCATTGGTTTTTCCATCAGATTATGGCTTAGTGTAGGATCTTCAACACAATTGAAAAACCCAATAACATGTTCCCCGTCATATTGTAAGGCGTAATCATTGTGAATTATCTGGTAAATATCGTCCATTTGGCTCACGCTGAAACGGTAGGCCGTAGAATCGAACAGGGAGTTTCCGAAGCTTAGATACTTGGCTTTATAACCACTGAACTCAAGCACTGTGTTGTAGATATCGGTTTGCTGAACGGTATAATTGATGGTGCCTTTTAGTGAGGATCCGGGCAAATAGGCAATGATGGGAATCCGGTAATTTCCTACCCGGTTTTTATTTTCATTGCGCATCAACGGCCCTGTATGATCGGGGGTTATCAGAAATAAAGTATTATCAAACCATTTCATTTTCGATGCCGTTTGGAAGAATTTTTTTAATGCAAAATCTGCATATCTTACCGATTTTATAATGGGCAAAGGACCTTCTTTAAAGCGATTCTTATATTTTTTGGGAATCGAAAACGGATGATGTGAAGATAAGGTAAATATCAGGCTGCAAAAAGGAGTAGAGCTAGTATCAAGCACATGGGCGGCATATTGAAGAAACGGCTCATCATAAATACCCCAGTTACCATCAAAATCTTGATCATTATTATATTCGTTTCTGCCCAGGTAATGGTCTAATCCAATGGCATCGGCATAATAATCGAAAGTCATGGTACCGTTATTTCCTCCATGCATAAAATAGCTAGTATATCCAATGCTTTTTAGCTGATCGCCCAGACCTTCTATCCGGTTGGTGGAATAGATTGAAGAAATATAAGCATCGTTCATTAAAGCAGGCAGACCGATGCTTAATGCCGGTAAGACATCAATACTATGTTTTCCATTGGCATAAGCTTGGGTAAATACCATGCTTTGTTGCATCAAACTATCGAGAAACGGTGTATATCCCTTGCCATGATTAAAGTAGCCGGTATATTCTTTTGAAAAACTTTCTAAAATCAAAATCACAATATTCGGATGTGCTGTTTTTCTAAGGGTATCTGCCCAGCTATATTCATTGGAATGGGCAAACTGATGCAAGGGATTAAATTCATCAGTTAATTGATCTTCCCGGAAATATTGAGGTATTTCCAATTCCCGGTGAAATAAAGAATAGATGATCGTGAAGCTTGTGTTGGTAATCAGAGAGACATCTTTTACCTTAAAATATTTGGTAGCCGTAATGGGTGAAATAGGTTTTAGTTGAAAACCACCTCTGCCGGCTACCAGCCAAATGCCGGCAATAAGCAGGGCCAGCAGGGATTGGATAAAATAGTTTTGCTTTGCAGGTCCGATTACTGTTGATGTCGCTGTTATCCGGTAAAGTTTATTAATCAGATAAACTATCGCTGCACAAATCAACAGGACATACCAGAAATCATATATAAATTGGGGTATAAGTCCCAGGATATCGTTTTTCAGCCCAAGTATATGAGAGGAAGTTCGTTGTTGAGCAAATTCATAATAAATAAAATCGCTTGATTCGAAAAAGAGGGCAGAGCCGTTGATAGCATAAAATAAAAATTTCAATACCGATTGATAGGTTTTTCTATCGCGCCAGGGATTGGGCACGATATGCAGCAGTATAAATAAGGTATTGATATAAAATATGGCCGAGAGGTCGAATCGCCAGCCAAAGACCATTGCTTTCAGGAATTCCAAAAAAGTAATATCGGAAAATAAATGATAGTTAAACAGAAAAAATAAAATCCGGCATAGGGTAAATAAGCCCATTACAATTCCTAAACGTTTTAGAAGAATGATATAATGTCGGAATTGTGAGAGCTGCATTAGAGCAAAATTAAAAAATTGTACTTCTCATGCTATTTATGCAATAATAAAATGGAAGAATATAGTAAAGATTGAATAATGTTGGAAAGCATGAAAGGGTCAGCCATATTTTACCGCTTTAATACTCAGGTCGAGAATACCGGCCGAATGTGTAATAAAACCGCTTGAAATATAATTTACCCCACTGGCCGCATATTCTTTTACATTTTCGATGATAATATTTCCGGAAGCTTCTGTTTCAAATTTACCATTAATAAGTTTAACACAACTTTTTATTTGGTCCGGGTCCATATTATCAAGCATGATTCGATCTACCGAACCGATGCGTACAATTCTTTTTACATCGGAAATGCTTCGGGCTTCGATTTCAATTTTCAGCTGCAGTTTATTTTTTTTCAAATATTCACGCACTTTTTTTATGGCAATGTCTATGCCACCGGCATAGTCAATATGGTTATCTTTTATCATCACCATATCGTATAAACCCATCCGGTGGTTTTGTGCACCTCCTATACGTGCAGCCCATTTTTCAAACCATCTTAAAGTGGGTGTGGTTTTTCTTGTATCCAAAATGCTTACATCATAATCTTCAACAGTTTTAACCATTAAATTGGCCATTGTGGCTATACCACTCATTCTTTGCATAAAATTTAATACAAGTCGTTCGGCCATTAATAATGATTGTTGTTTACCGCTTACCATGAAGATAATGTTACCATATCGTACATGTTTACCATCATGAGCAAGAGGCTCGAAAGATATATCGGGATCTACTTGTTTATAAATCATAGCGGCCAGTTCGATACCGGCAATGATTCCGGTATCTTTTGCTAGCATTTTAGCAGTACCCTGTGCTTCAGCATCGATGCATGCCAATGAAGTAAAATCGCCCTGACCGATATCTTCTGCCAATGCGGCTTTAATAAAAGCTTTAGAATTAAAAGTCATATAAATTTTAGTCTTCGGTAAATTTTAATTGCTGTATAAGCATTTGTTTGTCAACATTCTTTAATAAAATGTAGGTTCTGAATGTTCCTTTTGTCGTTTGCAAAGTTCCAATGGCATATTCTGCATTGCCTCCGGTAGTACTATGATGCATAATCCTGAATGTGGTGACCGGATGTTTATTGAAGAAGTTTTTTACAACTTCCACTGCTTGTACTTTGCTATATCCATTTTCGTTATCCAGAATGGTTAATTCAACCTGACTATCAAAATAACGAGCCAGTTCCGTAGCATTTCCGGCTTGAATGGCTGCTTTTATTTGATTCATATAGGCCGGTATTTGTTGGCCAAATAATGAATTACCGATAAGAAGAAATGAACTAAAAATGACTCGTTTGAGTATAGTTTTCATACAATTCAGTTTGATAACAGATAACGAATATTATGCCAAAAGCAAACTATTAGATTGAAAAGACCAAATTTAAGTATTATCGCGCATAAACCTAATTTTGTAAAATGAAAAATAAAAAATCTTTTTTGATGATACTCGATGGCTGGGGCCATGGAAAGGAAGATCAAAGCGATGCAATTTATAATGCCAATACGCCTTATATTGATTCCTTGTTAAAAAAATATCCGCATACAGAACTACTAACCGATGGCGAAAATGTTGGATTACCAAAGGGGCAAATGGGAAATTCAGAGGTGGGTCATCTTAATTTAGGGGCCGGTCGCATTGTTTACCAGGAATTGCTAAGAATCAACCGGGAAGTGGAAAATCATCAGTTGGAACACAATCCGGTGGTAATAGACGCATTCGATTATGCATTGAAGAATCATAAACCGGTTCACTTTATGGGTTTGGTTTCTGACGGTGGTGTACATTCGCATATACTGCATTTGAAAGCATTGATTGAGATTGCAGAAAAGGCCGGTATTCAACAATTTTTTATACATGCTTTTACAGATGGTCGCGATACCGATCCTAAAAGTGGTTTGCAGTTTATCAAACAATTAGAAAGCTATTTGGAAAATACTCATGGACAACTTGCTTCTGTTGTCGGGCGATACTATGCCATGGA
Organism: Bacteroidota bacterium; assembly: GCA_024276745.1. Lineage (GTDB taxonomy): Bacteria > Bacteroidota > Bacteroidia > Chitinophagales > S012-47 > JAJRWN01. Next base: position 11,275 of record JAJRWN010000093.1, on the reverse strand, counting down.
CAGGGACAAACGCTGGGAGCGAACTTCTACTGCTTACCGTATGATGGTAAGAGGAAATGGCCGGCCGGTAAAAGATTTTACGGCTGGCATTCAGGATGCTTACGATGCCGGTATCACAGATGAATTTCTGCAACCCATGATTAAGGTTGATGATTCGGGCAAAGCCCTTGGCTCCGTTAAAGCAGACGATGTGATTTTCTTTTTTAATTTCAGAACCGACCGTCCAAGACAAATCATTGATGCATTGACACAACACGATTTTCCGGAATTCAATATGAAGAAACTAAATCTGTATACCGTGATAATGACTAATTATGATGAACAATTCAAAAACATGCATATTGTTTACGACAACGAACATGTAGCGATGACAATCGGTGAATATTTATCAAATCTTGGATATACACAGCTCAGAATTGCCGAAACGGAAAAATATCCTCATGTTACTTTTTTCTTTTCGGGAGGCAGAGAAAAACCTTTCAAGGGTGAAAAAAGGGTCATGATACCTTCACCTAAAGTAGCAACTTATGATTTGCAACCTGAAATGAGTGCTTTTCAGGTAAAAGATGCGCTTTTGAAAGAAATAAAAACCAATGAACCGGACTTTATATGTCTGAACTTTGCCAATGCCGATATGGTCGGGCATACCGGTGTGTTTAAGGCTGCCATGAAAGCCTGCGAAACAGTAGATCATTGTTTGCAGGAGATCATACCGGCAGCACTGGAAAAAGATTATGCGATTATCATTCTTGCTGATCATGGGAATTCAGATTATTTAATCAATCCTGACGGAAGCCCCAATACGGCTCATTCCTTGAATCCTGTTCCAATGATTTTGATTGATCAAACTTTAAAACCTGAACTGCAAAAGGGTGTATTATCAGATGTAGCTCCAACATTGCTGAAGATGATGAACATTGAACAAGCCCCTGAAATGACCGGGAAAAGTCTTTTTTAACGATGAGGTTTTATTTTTTAATGCTGTTTTTTGTATCTGTTAGTGCTTGCCACTATAAGGTATCATCTGATAAACCGGAAACACTTAATTTTTCGATTACGAAGTTTATTGAAAATCAAATTGACAGTTTGGAATATGAACAGATACCATTATTAAAAACAGGTTCGGTTGGTCAAGTCAGCGATTCGGTGCTCATCGAAAAGCCCGATTGGAAAAAAGAATTGCAAGCTTTTATTGAGGCTGATATCAGCAATACTTCCCGTTTGAACTATTATCGGGTAGATTCGCAGTATGTAAATCACGGAAGAGTTAAGGTTTTGTTTACCACAACAAATGATAATATTCCGGTAAAATCTATGAAAATTATCAGTAGAAGAAATAAAATTATTAGTCTTGAAATAAATATTGTAAAAGAGAATTTGGTTTACCGTAGCATAAGCGTGCTTAAATATTATCCTAAACAATATTACCGCATCAAAACCAAAGAAAAAACAAGCATAGGTAAAGAGGAAGAATTTATGATTTCGGGTCGTTTTATTTATCCCTGATAGTTACTTCATTTCTGCATAAAACTTATAAAACCAGGGTATGGTTTCGATACCTTTATAAAAATTAAATACGCCAAAATGTTCATTAGGCGAATGAATATTATCGCTATCGAGACCGAAGCCCATTAAGATGGTTTTCAGTCCCAGTTCTTTTTCAAACAAAGCTACAATAGGGATACTTCCGCCCGAACGTACAGGAACAGGAGCTTTGCCAAAAGTTTGCTTGAAAGCCATACTGGCCGCTTTATATGCTATCGAATCGATAGGGGTAACAACCGCCTCTCCTCCGTGCATGGAAATCACCTTAACCTGAACGGTTTCCGGTGCTATATTATGAATATGATCGGTAAATAACTGTGCAATCCGTTCACTATTTTGCTCAGGTACCAATCTCATACTGATTTTGGCATAAGCTTTTGAGGGTAATACCGTTTTGGCACCTTCGGCAGTATAACCTCCCCAAATACCATTTACATCAAGAGATGGCCTGATGGAAGTACGTTCAACAGAAGAATATCCTGCTTCACCTGAAACCGCTTGTACACCCAGTTCACGTTTGTAATCATCCAAATCAAAAGGTGCTTTTGCCATCTCTGCTCTTTCTGCAGCAGATACTTCCTTTACATGATCATAAAATCCGGGTATTGTTATGCGGCCATTGCCATCAACAAGTGAAGCAATCATGTTGCATAGAACATTTACAGGATTTGCTACACTGCCTCCATATACACCACTATGCAAATCACGATTAGGCCCGGTTATTTCTACTTGCATATAGCTTAATCCGCGCAATCCGGTGGTAATGGATGGGATATCATTTGACAACATACTGGTATCTGAGATTAGTACTACATCAGCGGCCAGCTTTTTTTTATTATTGCTAATAAAGGTTCCCAAATTTTCAGAGCCTACTTCTTCTTCTCCTTCTATCATAAATTTTAAATTGCATGGAATACTTCCTCCGGCATTCATACATTCCAATGCTTTTATATGCATATATATCTGGCCTTTGTCATCGCTTGAACCACGTGCATAGATAATCTCATCTTTTATAATAGGGTCAAATGGAGGTGAATCCCATAATTCGTAAGGATCGGCAGGTTGAACATCATAATGACCGTAAATTAATACAGTCGGTAAATTTTTATCTATAATTTTTTCAGCGTAAACAATGGGATAACCATTTGTTGGACAAACTTCGGCACGATCAACACCGGCTGCCAAAAGCTTTTTTTGAGCAAATTCTGCAGCTTCAAAAACATCGTCTTTAAATTTTTGGTCGGCACTCACCGAAGGAATGCTGAGCCATTCAATGAGTTCCTTCAGAAATCTTTCTTTATGTTTCTCAAAATATTTTTGCAGTGATTCCATACAACTTTTATTTGTATGCAAATATAATACAGCCCCGTCAATCATTGCTCAACAATTAATTAATGAATGCTATTAGTATTTTTGCGAACAGAGATTATGAAAGGTATAAAAATACTGTTGGTGTTTTGTATATGCAGCTTATCTGTTTATGCACAGGAGTTTTATGCTTCCAAGCTGAATGAAGATACACTAAAAAGACCTGTTTATTTGCTAGTAAAAGCTAATAATTTTCTAAAAAACAATGAATATTTCTCACCCTTATCAGAAGGATGGACAGGTATTGGATTTTTTATACAACCTCAAATTGAATATAAACCTGATCCAAAAACTACGATTGATGCAGGTTTTCATCTGCTGATGTATGATGGTAGCAAAGGTATTAGCGAATTCTTGCCTTTATTTTCGATTACGTATGAAGCAAAACCGGGATTTCTTCTGCGCATGGGGCATTTGAATAATGATAAACTCCATGATTTATCAGAATCATTGTATCGCAGAGATTGGTTTTATCAGCATCCGGTAGAATATGGCTTGCAAAGCGAATTGGATATAGCTCATTTTCGATCAGATAATTGGTTGGAGTGGAGAAGGTTTATTCAAAAAGGAGATCCTTTTCAAGAAGAAATTATTGCCGGAAGCAGCAGCCGGTGGGAACATGATTTAGGGAAACACAGTTCGATTCATATTCCATTGCAATTGCTTATTACCCATAAAGGAGGACAAATTGATCGTTCACCTGATGGAGTACTGACCGTGTTTAATGGTATGACAGGCCTGGGGTTTTCATTTAAACCAAATCCTTCAAAAGCATTTGATATTGGTGTAGATGGTCAATATCTGATATATCAAGCGCTATCCATGCCTCCTCCTGGCCAAAACAATGCATTGCCTTTTGAAAAAGGCTATGCGTGGTATGCGGGAGTAAATGCTTCTGCTCAGTGGATTAATCTGAAAATTGCTTATCAGCAAGGGCATCAGTTTATTGCACCTTACGGTGAATTTTTATTAGAAAGTATTTCTGAACTTGATTCATCCTTTACTATTCCCAACCGGAAATTGATTACCGGACGAATCGAACTTTTAAAACATTTAAGCTCATATCTCAAGGCTAAAATTTATTTCGAAGCCTATTTCGATATTCCTTCTCAGCGATTGGATTTCACGTATGGGGTAAACCTGCTCCTAAATGACCGATTCTTTTTTTTCAGAACTTACCGCTAAACGAAGCTTTGAAGGTAATGACTCGATAGTTGCGGGTATTTTTTTTCTTCCTTCCGCCAAGCCGGTTTAAGTGATTCACTTCTGCTTGCATAGCGGAATATTTTCAGTGATTAAAATCATCCTGTTTTTGTATTTTAGGATTTTATAAAATCTAGTAAAAAGCATATGCAAGAACAAACAAAAATTGATTACGGTCCCTTGGCTTCGCTAATTGGTACCTGGACAGGAGATAAAGGACTTGATGTAGCTCCGGAACCTGATGGTTCTGAAGAAAATCCTTATTTCGAAACCATCACATTTACCGCAGCCGGTGATGTTACCAATGCTGAATCTCAAATATTGTCGGTAGTACATTACCGGCAAATTGTACAACGAAAATCTGATCAACAAATCTTTCATGATCAAACGGGCTATTGGCTTTGGGATGCGAAAGAAAGTATCATTATGCAAAGTATTGTTATCCCTCGTGCCGTTTGTGTGCTTGCGGGAGCAAACTACCGGGAGCAGAAAAATACCGAAGGTCAGTTAATTATTAAAGTATCTGCAAGTATTGATAATCAGAGCTGGGGTATCCTTCAATCTCCGTTTATGCAGCAAAAAGCACGAACAAATTCTTTTAAGCATCAAGTTGAAGTAGGGAATGGTCGATTATTTTATGCTGAAACGACAATGCTTGATATTTACGGCAAAGTGTTTGAACATACTGATACCAATACATTGACACTTTGTTGAGCTCCATTTTTTTCAATGGTAAAACCCGGTGCATTCCTTAATGACTTAAGGAACAAATATAAAAGCGGAAATTCTAAGGTCCGGATTATTCCAAAAGAAAACGCTAATCTCAAAATTTTACATTCGCAAAATCTAAAGCATTTTGTCAAATACACGGCCCATTCTTTGAATATTGAGTTAATTTGAATATTGTGATTTTAATACTTTATACTACCCAAAAGCCATAACGAGAAAAACCTCGCAAAAGCGAGGTTTTTATTATAAGTGGTGGGCACTGTAGGATTCGAACCTACGACCCCCTGCTTGTAAGGCAGATGCTCTAAACCAACTGAGCTAAGCACCCTAAAATAAGTCAAATATCAAATAGCCCCTACGACCCTCCCGATGTAATCGGGATGCTCTACACCAAAGCGCTAAGCACCCTTATTATTAATAGCTAATTAAAAAGCAGGACAAAAATAAATGCCCGGGAGCAGACTACCAATTTTTTATGCGTTCAATTATACTAATCTCGCAGTTCAAGTTCATACTTTTTTGGGGTAATACCATATTTCTTCTTAAAAGAAGCAATAAAATTACTTGGTTTTGAATAACCGATAGAATATGCAATATCATTTATAGTGTGATTTTTTTGTTCAAGCATTAATATTGCTTGTTGCATTCTGTGCTCGTTCAGATAAGCGTAAATTGTGTTGCCATAAATGTCTTTGAATCCGTTTTTAAGTTTAAATTCATTAATACCTGATTGTTTTGCCAATTGTGCTATAGTTGGAGGATCAGTCATATTATCCAATAAAATTTGCTTTGCTTTCCGGATGCATTTTATATCATCAGGATTATCCAGAAAAGGACAGTCTAATTCGGCTTCATCATCCATGGCGGCATGACTAAAATAGATTGAAAAAATTTCCAGAATCTTTCCGTTTAAATACATTTTTTTAAAATGAACATCAAGATTATATTGTATTATCTGGTGTAATGGAATACTAAGACTTCCCGGAATAGATTTTAACATATACAATTTTTTAGGATCGTAATACCGGCTTAGTTCTTCCCGGGTTATCGTGCTCATGTCAAGATTTGCATTAAAGAAATGGTGCATTCGTTCGATAGTTGTCAATAATACTATTGCCTCAGTTTGACAACTAATATTCATTTTGGCATTGAGTGGTGCGTATGGATGAGAAATAAAAATACTGTTCCCCCTTTCCAAAAAAACAGGTGCATCTATTCCGTGAAACTGAATTTTGACTTTTCCTTGTAAAGTAAAAAGTAATATTACTAATTGAGGATGTATTATTAAATCTAAAGCATTGATAGCCTTTTCAGTAGGGCCGATATTCAATAAGCCAAGGTTTTCATCTATCAAATTACTTTGCAGAAGTTTTCCGGCTTCTGCAGGCTTTGTATCAAAAGCTATTGCTAAATTATGTTTTATCCCGATTAAGGTACTTTTTATCAGACCTGTTTCCAGGTCTATTTTTCTGTTTGTCATATTATATGCTTATAAGGACTTGAAAAACAGTATAAATATAATGATATCTGTTAACTGCAGAGGTGATAATAATCACCATAGGTGTATCCCTCATTGGGTATTTATTATCCTTTTGCGGGTATTTGACCGGTATAATACACCTGTAACTTTGCCCACACAATAATTAAATGAATTTAAAACATAAGCTAATGAAAAAAATAATTTACACTTGTTTATTCTTATTGGCAGGGAGCCAGGTAAAATCCCAAACAAGCGTTACTGTTTCGATGGGCAGTGGATATGCTAATCAGGTATGGTATAGCCTGAAAAATAATGTGAGTACATTCCAGTCACGAGATAGTTGGGATATCCAAATCTCTGACAATGCTTTTTCGGCTTCTATCCGGGTAAACTCAGGAGCAGGAGCTCAATTATTCGATCTTCTGAATGCTGATACCCTTGCTTGGAACAGTATTGATACTTCGGGTATGATGGCTATTTATGACCGGGATACCACCTGGGAAGAATCTGCTTTTAATTATGGCAATACCGGACATCCTGATTATGGTTGGGGCTACTATACCGGGGGAGGTAATCTTTTCGGTAAGAAAATATTTGTGATTAAACTTGTTGATGGCACTTATAAGAAAATCTGGATTAAAAGTTTACTTGTTGGCAACACCTATACCATCCGCATGGCCAATCTTAACGGAAGCAACGATACTACTTTCCAATTGATAAAATCTGATTATGCAGGAAAAAGTTTTTTCTATTATGACTTGCGCAATATGCAGGTTGTTGATCCTGAACCACCGGCTGATGACTGGGATTTAACATTTACAAAATACTCGGCCGAAGTTGCTCCGGGAGTTTATTATCCTGTTACCGGAGTATTAGCCAATTTTGAAGTAAGTGTTGCCGAAGCTTCCGGTGTGGATGTGAACACAGTAAATTATTCCGATTATCCGATGCAAACCGATATTGCTACCATTGGCTACGATTGGAAAACCTTTAATATGCAAACCTTTCAATATGAAATTGAAGATTCACTTGTATATTGGGTGCTTGGTCGCGATAGCGTGATTTACCGGATTGAATTTACGAGCTTCAGCGGTTCGAGCAGTGGTGATTTTGATTTTGATGTTACAGTGGTCAACCCTACCGGAATTAATTCCTTTAACCAAAATATCAATGCCCTGGATGTGTATCCTAATCCGGTAAATCAGAATGCCACTATTATGTTGATGCTTTCACAAGCTCAATCTGCAAGTATGCAGCTGATTGCTATGGATGGGAGAATCATGTATCAAAATCAGTTTGACCTTACAAAAGGTATGAATGTTATTCCGTTTCAAAGAAATAACTATGCAGCAGGCATATACTTTTTGCAAATCAAAGCAGGAAAACAAGTCATCACTAAAAAGATTCTGCTGAACTAAAGCATTTGAATAATCATGACTTTTATTAATCAGGTTTTATTGAAAAAGATTCAGTTCGGTTTATGCTTGTTGTTCTTTTTATCCAAGAGCGTATTATTTGCCGAAAGCGAAGTAAGGGTAATATCGGCTGAGGATGCTTATCCCCTGGCTTATGCTCATGTTACTTTTACAAGCCTGGATCATCCCGGTTTTTCACAAGAAACAGTCCTTACCGGTGAAAATGGTGTTGCTGTTGCACCTTTCACCGGTAAGGTTGCTGTTCATATCAGTTATACCGGTTTCGAAAGTGTTGACGATAAATTGAAAGCGGATGAACATAAAACCTATAAACTTCATGAAAAGGCCTATAAAATTGCTGATGTGGTAATCACCGCCCAGTATAATCCCGATAGCCCTGAAAAATCGGTTCATCGGGTAGAAATTATTGGCCGGGATGAAATTGACCTTCGTGCTGCCACTACACTCAAAGATTTGCTAAATAATCAAAGTAATATCCGTTTATCTCAGGATAACCTGCTTGGTTCTTCATTAAGCATTGAAGGAGTCAGTGGGCAAAATGTTAAAATTCTTATTGATGGTGTTCCGCTTATCGGAAGACTTAATGGGAATATTGATATCAGTCAGATTAACCTAAATAACATAGAGAGAGTTGAAATTATAAAAGGCCCTTTGAGTGTAAACTATGGAACAAATGCCCTGGCAGGAACCATTAATTTAATTACTAAAAAAAGTCAGCAAAATACCTGGTCGTCCTATGCTAATAGTTATTATGAATCGGCCGGACAATATAATTTTGATGCCGGTACCGCTTATCAGCATAAACAAAACAGAATATCTCTCGCGGGTGGTCGTAATTTTTTTGATGGTTGGTCACTGGTCGATACTTCCAGGCATAAAGACTGGAAACCGAAAGAACAATATTTCGGAAATCTGGATTATACATTCACGAGCGAAAAGCTTAATATTTTGTTTAGTAGTCGCTATTTTAAAGAATTAATTACCAATCGTGGGTGGCGCAGAAAACCATATTACGAAACTGCTTTCGATGATTTCTATTTTACCCAACGATTCGATAATCAAGCCGGCATTGAGTATAAACTAAACGATAATGGAAAGTTTAATTTATTGATGGCTTATAACCGGTATAACAGAATTAAAAACACTTATTTCAAAGATTTGACTACCCTGAATGAAGTGCTTACCGCCAATCCGGGTGATCAGGATAGCAGCTTCTTTTCTTTGCTGATGGCCAGAGGCAGCTATATAAACACAAATCCCGAGACCAAGCTTCATTACGAAATAGGATTTGACTTAAACAAGGAATATGCAATAGGCAAACGAATTGCAGATGGCAAACAAGCCATTGGAGATTATGCCGCTTATGGCTCATTGGAAATTATTCCCACAGAGCTTCTTACTATCAGGCCGGGTTTGAGATATGCTTATAATACCGGCTATAGTACACCGCTGATTCCCTCTTTAAACCTCCGCCTGGCTATAAACCCTGACCTGACGATAAGAGCTTCCTATGCCAGAGGTTTCAGAGCACCTTCTCTCAAAGAATTAAATTTCCTTTTTGTCGATATCAATCATAATATTCATGGCAATCCGGATTTACAAGCCGAAAAATCTAATAATTACAATCTCGCTTTCAGTTATAAACGAGCAGATGAAACGCATGTTTACAAGGCAGAACTCTCCACCTATTATAACGATATATTTAATATGATTACGCTGGCTCAACAAGGTGGAAGCCTTTACAGCTATGTGAATATCGGGCGTTTCAGAAGTATTGGTGGCGAAGCTTCCTTTTCATTTATTACCGAAGATTTGCAACTAAAAATAGGAGGAGCAATGATTGGCCGTTATAATGATATCACCGATTCGAGCAGTGCACCGGCTGTCAGCACTACCCCCGAACTATTATTTGACCTGACTTATAATATAAAAGCGGCAGGAATCAAAGTAGCTGTTTATTACAAATATACCGGCAAAGCTCCGAGTTTTTATATCGATGAAAATGAAGTGTTGCGCGAAAATTATATTGCCGCTTTTCAATCGGCAGATATCACCTTCACACGTAATTTTTGGCTAAACCGGATACAACTGAGTACAGGTGTAAAAAACCTCTTTGATGTGAAAGATGTACAAGCTTCGGTGAGTGGGGGAGCACATTCATCGGCTGGTGGATCGGTACCCATGGCATGGGGAAGAACCGTTTTTGCCAAACTTAAAATTCAACTATAGCGATGAAAAACATAGCCCGGAAATATGCTTTTATTCTTATCCTGCCTGCGATATTTTCTTCTTGTTTGAAACCTGAAATTCCATTGAAACCCCATCAAAGGGGCGAAATTAAAGAAGCTGATGTCTCCATGGAATCAAACTATAAATATCAGGTATATTTCGATTTTAGTAATGGATCGGTGTCAGGTCAGAACCTTAAAATGGACTGGGATCTGGGCTTTGAGAATGGTATTAATGGCGGTCATCATATCATCCTCAATTCATCTAAAGCCATGTTTGCTGCCGATGCCGGACCGATTGATTTTTATACACCAATAGATACCAGCGGCATGCATTTTTGGTGGGATGCACAGAATGGTAATCTTGATTCAACAGCCTTATCGGCCTGGGCCGATCTAAGTGGCCCTCAACCGCTGCTGACTAATCATGTTTTTATCCTGAATCTTGGATTAAAAACCACCGGATTACCCATTGGTTTTAAAAAAATCAGGATAGAAAATTATCAAAATGGAAACTATACCCTGCACTGGGCCGATATGGATAATGCCAACGAAGACAGTATGCAGATTCCGGCTATTGATACCAGCTATAATTTTAGTTTCTTCAGTTTTAAAAATGGGGGAGATATCGCACAAATAGAACCACCAAAAACTAGCTGGGACATTGTCTTTACCCAATACCTGCGCATATTCAATGTCAGTGGCGATACAATCCCTTATCTTGTTACCGGTGTGTTGCTAAATCCCTGGAAGGTAGAAGCAGCAGCCGATTCTTCCATTGCTTTTGCTTCTCTGGATTTTAATGCTATCAATCAATTTCAATTCTCCGATGATAGAAACCTGATTGGCTACGATTGGAAAAAATATTCTTTTGATTTAGGCCAGTATGCCGTGAATCCGGATAAAATTTATATTGTCCGCGACCATGAAGGCTTTTATTATAAACTCCATTTCATCGATTTCTACGACCAGAATGGCAATAAAGGCAATCCACAATTTGAGTTTCAGAAATTGTAATAGGAAAACATCTTTGCCCAAGAACTATATTTTTACCCATCTCAGGACCGGCTTGAGCTGTATGAGCCCTGGTATTCAAACAAGAAATCTATAGGTAAATGTGTACCTTTGAGAAAACTTGTTCACTTATGAGAAACAAGAAATTCTTCCTGATTGTGATTATCAGCGCATTAGCCGCATTCCTGGCAGGTTTGTTTATGGGTAAAAAGAAACAAAATAATGAACCCGGCCAAAGGAGTGACTAAGCTAGTACGGATAGCTTAGCAATA
>JAJRWN010000092.1 GCA_024276745.1 Bacteroidota bacterium | reverse complement strand
TGGCTTTGTTTGTGATGATTGCAAACGCACAGAATTTCAAAATCGGCATGTTTTATGATTATTCAGATAATTTCTCTGAACTGCATAATAGCCTTTATTGCAATATGCTGTTTGGGCAAAGCGACGCAGCTAACACAACTCAATTTAACACATGGCTCGACAATATTGAATCGGCTGGAATGCAAGTGGTGATAGAGCACTATGGGACATTTACGGCTTATGATAGCTTGCCGCATTATAATGGCCATCATTTAAATGCCGGATTAGATGAGCATTATGCTTATAGGTATATTTTTGAGGAAAATGGCTATGTGCCAAGCACGCAGCAAGAGCCGGTAAAGACCCTGGAAACCGATGCATGGGATTTTCCTGTGACACAATTATCTGGTTTTCAGGAAACCTGGACAGGAAGCGGCAAGACAACTGATGGCAAAGTGTGGAAAATACCGGGCGGCGGTTCAAGCCTGCAACTAAAATATTATATGGAAACACATGGCACAATCAACCATAATAGGGATATTTATGTTATTCCTTATATGGCAACATCAAGTCTAACATCCGGTAATGTTGTAAGGATAAGAGTCCTGCAATATAGAGGAAGCTCGTGGTATCAAATGACAGATAATTACTATTCCGGCGAAGATTTTGGTACAACTAATACTCTTGTCGGATTAAGACAATCGTTCACAACTGGAGGGACTGATTCAACCAATCAGTCTGAGCTTAAAGTCGAGATTTATGCTGGCAAAGAAGATGTGTGGTTAGATCGGATTGAAGTTCTTTACAAACCTGCAATAAATCTTGTTACTGATGGATCGGGAACCAGAAACAGATATGAAACCGATCTGCCGGATGTTTTCAGCAATGATGACGGGGATAGAACCGTTTATGCAATTGGGACAGATGAAGTCTATTTCTTTGGCTATCCCATGATGTGGACGATGGATAGTTTAATTAATAATGCGGCACCAAGCACTTCGGTATGGCAAGACCCTCGACCATTGCTTAACGGGCCAATTAGCGTGGAAGCGATGTTTTATAAGTATCTGCATAGCGCAGATTGCATTAATCAAAATTATAATCCTGAAGCATTGTGGGTAGATCATTATGTGTTTAAGGGTAGTATGCCGACAAACGACAGACCTAACTATTTCTCGGCTTTACAAGATACAATAGACATAGCTTTAATTCCATTTATCGACAATGCCCGAAAAGTCGCAGACCTGGATAATAAAGCCTGGTGGTTTACGGTGCAAGCTCATAGATATGACAATTCTGAAACATCTGAATTAGAATTAAGGCATCCGAATGCTGGAGAAATAAAAATCCAGGCTTATATGGCTATTGCTTATAATGCCAAAGGAATTTGGTATTTCATGTATCCAAGTTCTAATTATGGTACTAATGATATAGATGGCATTGTTGACGATTCTGGTAATCACCCATCTGGAACCATCTATGATGAAAAGTGGAATGCAGTCAGAGCGGTTAATTCTCATCTTAGCGATATTGGCGACAGACTTGCAGACCTTGATTTTAGCACTACATGGGCAAGCAACGAGAGTACGCCAAGCAATGACATTATATCATCGGTTTCATATTCGAGCGATAGTAGAGCGCAAACAACTATCTTTACCAGATCGAGCGAGTCCGGGGTATATTACGTTTGGATTGTCAATCGGAATGCGAAAGACTCTAAAACTTATACAATTAATTTTAAGCATTCAGACAAGGTTCATGTTATCCATAGATTAAGTGATCATAAAAAAGATGTGTGGGCGCCAAGTGATGGGCCATACAGCATTACTTTAAATGCTGGTGACGCAAAGTTGCTCAGGATAAAATATTATGAGACAATGCCAGCATATATTGATGTTGCTTTTAAATCGTTCAATAATATTGATACGTTAATGATGTATGGCACTACAACAGAACCAACAACGACATTAGAGATAAACAACACAAATGTTGTTTTCTGTAAAAGGCAAAGAAGTTTAATAAGCGAGGGGACTTTAAATGCTGATAGCTCTAATTTCGGCAGCTATTGGGCTGGCTTCGGCAATTTAGAGCTTGGTGAAAAATCTGGAGCCTCCGTTATCCAGCATTGTACAACAGAGGCTGGGGTTTCATTAGTTGTAAAAAGCGACGCAACTATTCAATATAACACAATCTATCATGAGCAAATTACCATTAGTAATGATGCTAATCCATATTTCTATAACAATTATATGGGACATGTTGGAATTAATCCGCCTTACGCAATAAATATTCTATCTGCTGCTGGTGTGTTTAGAAAAAATTCAATAGAGGATTTTACAAATATTCATACCGATGGCACTTCACATAGCAATTTTCGAGGTATTATTTCATCTGAACCCTATGGTTTAAATGATATCTTAATCCAAAATATAGAAAAAATAACAATCCATGATGGGTGGGACAACTTTGGCTGGAGTACTGAATACAAACGAGGTCACAATAACATCTATCATTGTGATAGCTATTATATAATTCATGCGCTTTCATCCTGTAACTTTAACATTCATGCCCATTATAATTTTTATGATAGTACAGGACATTCTGACTCTTGGTTTAAACACGACAATCCATTATACAGTATTGATACTGATTATCCAGCAGATAAGCCTTATGATGCTGGTCCGACTTGGGGTAAGGATGGACGTCTATCGGGTGATAATAGTGGCGGCTCAAGTACAGAATTCTTTGAGCCGGAAACGCCCGAACAAAGATTAATTTCAATTGGTGATAGTTTATTCTGGTATAAAGATTATAATGGGGCTTATGAAACATTTTTAAAGATATTGGGGGAATACCCAGAAACAGATGAAGCCCAGTATGCTATCATCTGGGCAATGTCAGCAGCAAGACGAGCGGAAAGGTTGAAAGAATATGTAGATGTTTTGAGCAAACTGATCGGCGATAAGTATCTCAGTAATAGCGCAATCCGGGTTCTTTTTGACACTTATTGTTGGCTTGGAGAAAGATCGAAAGCAGAGGAAATGCTGGAGAAATACAAAGAAGAACCCTTAAAGCAGAGTCTTTCCGATCAATATGCTATCAACTTAACTACTATTTTTAGAGATACAACCG
>JAJRWN010000091.1 GCA_024276745.1 Bacteroidota bacterium | reverse complement strand
TCTTCGATACCGCGGTAATACTGAACCAGCAATCTATGGATAAATTCGAGGAAACCGTAAAACCGGGTGGCGTATTGCTTTACGACCCTAACGGCATTTCCAAACATCCAACGCGCACCGACATAACAATTTATAAAATAGAAGGCGCCAGGCTTGCAGCCGAAATGGGTAACACAAAAATATTCAATATGGTAGTTTTAGGTGCATACCTGAAAATTAAACCTATCGTCAAACTTGAAAATGTTATCAAAGGCCTTAAGAAATCACTTCCCGAAAGGTATCACAAACTTATTCCTTTAAATGAGGATGCTATTACTATGGGAATGAAAAATGTGGTCAAAATTTAATTGTTCATATTCTCGAAACCATTAAACAACAAACTAAAATAAAAGCATGTCTGCTCGGTATTATTCTGGGCTTACATGCTTTTTTATTTTCACAATCAACTTATAAACCAGACTTTAAGGCACTTAAACAGAGTGCTGCCGCATTAGAAAAAGCCTATCCGTCCAATAAGATAATCAACTATCATCTACTTAAGAAATACAGTTTTCTACTTGATAAAACCACTGGACTAATAAATACATCAATTACCCAGAGCAATCATATCGTAAGCCTGAAGAACAATGCAACTGCTTATGTAACACGATATTACGATAGTTATTCGTCAACACTCCAAAATACCGAATATGAGTTGAACAAAAAAAAAGTAATATACAGCAGGAGGTGTGGTGATTATGAAACAGACGGGATTTTTTATCACGATGCCAAGCAATGTATATATCGCTTTGTTTTTCCCGAATTGGGAGATAACGCAACATTGAAAACAAACATCTTAAACCGGGATTCAAGGTATATAACCAGCATCTTCCTTTCGGATAATTATTTAATTCGTAATGGAGAAATCGTATTCGAAATACCAAATAATCTCAATATTGAAATCCTGGAATTCAATTTCGATGGTTTTGAAATATCAAAAAACGTAAGCTTTGCCAAAAAAAGCAAAATAATCACCTATAAGCTAAAGGATATTTACATACCAAATTATGAAGACACCCCAGGCGCAACCTGGATATTGCCTAATGTAGTGGTAATAAGCAAAGGTTATACAATAAATGGCGAATACAAAAAACTGTTCGACAGCAATGAGGATATGTATTTGTGGCTTAGCAAATTACTGCCAAAGTACAGCGAGCAACAAGATATCAAAGCTATTTGCAACAATATAAATAAAAACAGTAATACCGAAAAACAAAAACTGGAAGCCGCATTATACTGGACTCAAAAAAATATCAGGTATATTGCTTTTGAGGATGGCATTGCCGGGCTTCGGCCCGAACCGATAAACAGTATCCTAAAAAAGCATTATGCCGATTGCAAGGGAATGTCGAACTTATTATATTTTATCATCAAAGGGTTAGGCTTTGATGCCAGAAGATGTTGGGTATCAACAAATCACCTGGCATATTCTCAAAAATTCCCTTCGCTTGTATCTGATAATCACATGATATGTGCCGTAAAAACAGATACGGGCTTTATTTATCTAGACGCTACCAATAAGTATTCAGATCTTGGCGAACCCATTGAGTATCTGCAAGGCAGAATAGTCGCAATTGAGAATAACTGCAACATTGTTTTCGATACAATTGCAAAAAACGATTTCAGGAACAATCAAACAAAAAGCATAGCAGAAGTAAGGCAAGATTCGGGTTCATTATTGATTCACAGAAACATATATTATAAAGGAGCCTCAAAAAACCATATAAAAACCATGGTTTTCGAGTATCTGGGAGCTGATAAGGAAAAATACATCAAATCGTTAATAAAGGGCTATAGCAATTATCTTTTTATGGATTCGGTATCTTTTCACGATAGTTTAAACAACTTCAATATTTATCTGGAAATGAAAGGTAAAAACATGCTCTTCAAACAGGCGGGGAAGCTTTTTATACCATTGGATATTGAATACGGGTTCAGGCTGGCACCCATCGACACTAATAGAAACATTAGTTTTAGCTTCGACTACCGTCAACAAAAAACATATACAACAAAGTTCTATCTAAAAGATAATCAGCATATAGCTCATTTGCCAGAAAATACCAAACTTGATTTTCAGGGTTTTGGATTCCAATTTAGCTGGAAAGAGGAAAACAAGATTGTTACATACAATAAGATACTGGATATCAAAGAGTTGATAATTGACAAAAAAGACTTTAAGGATTGGAACAAATTTGTTGAGGAATACAATAAGCTAAGTAGTGAATCAATAATCCTAAATGAAGACCCATGAAACAATTAAGAAGTTTTATACTGGTTTGTATTGCGCTTTTTAGCACATCCATCACTAAATCGCAGATGAACGATGATTATTACGACCAACTTATGTGGGGCCGGGATACTGATGAGGCTTTAGTGACAAAAGTCCCTGAAAAATGGAAAGACGAGTCAGCAGTTTATCTGTTTTACTATGAAAAGTATAAATACAGAAAGCAATCAATGAACAATGCCATAGATGAGGAAATTTATTTTAGAAGCAGGATAAAATTACTCGACCAGGCTGCTGTAAACGTATATTCGCAATTGTCGATGGACAAAATAAGAAATAGTGTTTGGGGAGGAAACGCTAACTACCTTGGCATAAAGATCATAAAGCCGAACGGTAATTTTAGAATAATCTCCGAATACGATTTTGTTGAAACAAAAAGCAAGCAAAACGGATACAGGGCCCAAAGAACAATGAAACTGGCCCTGCCAAACCTGGCCGTAGGGGATATCATTGACACATACTATGTTAGCATAAATTCTTATACAACTATCCCGCGCAATCTTGACATTGCCTTTAATCCGGTGATGAAACTTTTACAAAAGGAATATCCGATACTTCATGGTGAGCTTATAATAAATCCTGAACGGAAGACATATTTCAATGCGAAAAGTATAAATGGAGCCCCCCTGCCGGATTCGGTAGAAAACGAAAAATGGAAAAACTATGTTTATCAGTATAGGGATATCGAAAAAACGAGCATCGACCAGATGGTCTTCCCCCTCAGGGAATACCCAGGCATCATCTATCAAATTATAATGACGACTAAAGATAAGGCCAGCCGCCGCAATGATTTTCTTGGTGAAAATGGAGTTCTTAAATCCGAAATATCACTGGATGAGCTTAAAGGACAATTATTAAAGCTCACGGATTTTGAAAATATTGATTCCTATGCAGAAACAATGTCGAGAACATGCTATTCAAAAGTAAAGAAGCAGCTGAAAAATAATCCGTCGAAATCGGAAATACTTGAGGATTGCTTTTATTTCCTGAGGCATTACTTATATTTCAAATACACTTATTACTACAATCAAATTACTAGTATGTCATCATACATACCTGATTATAATTTTATTATGGCATTTTCCAACATACTGGACAGGTTTAAGATCCAGCACGAAATAGGCCTGGCAACCGACAGGCGATACGGAATTGATTTAGGTGAGAAAAACGATGCCATCCTAAGTAGCCAGTTAGTGCCATTCATCAGGATTATTGAAGATTCAACCATCATTACTTACCCATCTACCAATTCGGTTTACGGAGAGAACACAAGTATGATTGAAGGTACGAATGCACTTATTTTAGATAAAAAAACTGCAACTTTAAAGTATCCGACATTTCGTTTCGACAGTCTGAAAATATCACTGCCAAATGACAACCTCATTATAGATTCAATTAATATCACACTTGGTGACCTAAAGAACCCTGAAGTGAAAATCAATGAAAATTATTCATGCAAGGGAAACTTAAGACTAATTAATTACAATTTGATCGTACCGTTTTTTTCTACATATCATAACGAATCAAATGAATACCTAAAATATAATACCTTTAGCAAGGCTGATCTCAATAAAATCAAGGAGTATGAGGAAGGTCTCGGGAAGTATAGGGAAGAGTATCTGGCAGAAAGGCATAATAACGTCTTGCAATATCTAAGGTTCAGCCAAAGCGTGGAAGATATTGATTTAGATACAGTTATAGTGAATTCTTTTGGCAGGTGGGCAAAAGAAGGTACATTAAAATACTATTTGGAATATTCGTATAAATCAGGGATAAATGTTGCCGGTAATTATTATCTCGTGGATATTGGTAAATTTATTGGAAGGAACAAAGAGTTTACGAAAGAGGAATTAGACAGAAAGGTTGATATTTATAATCCTTCGCCGGTAAAATACAACTGGGTAATAACAATGGATATCCCCGAAGGTTATAAAATAGAGAGCGTAAAGGATTTTAATTATAAAGTTGATAATTCAGAGGGAAGTTTTAACTGTTCGGCTAAGATAGCGGATAACAAGTTAATTATAAACGCCAGGAAAATATACAAAAAGAATTTCAGCAAAAAAGAAAAATGGCCCGAAGTATTGGAATTCCTTCAGGCAGCTTTGGATTTTACGCAAAAGCAAGTATTGTTAAGCCCGGTAAATTAATGACCAAGCTTTCTTAAAGGGATTACTCGAACAAGCTCTCCCCGAAACCTTCTGCCCAGTCAACTATCATCTGCCGGTCGGCTTTAGTGAGCTTCGCCTCGGGATGCATCAAAGGATAAATAAGCATGGGCATTCCCCCGTCGGAGACCTCGTCAACGAGATCGTCAAGGATTTCTGCTTTCTTAATCTTGTCGAGGC
>JAJRWN010000090.1 GCA_024276745.1 Bacteroidota bacterium | reverse complement strand
TCTTTGGCGAATCCTTCTACATGTTCGGCTTCTTTGCTAAAAAAACTTTTTGGTATCAATAAAGGAAATGCTGCATTCTGATGACCGGTTTCTTTAAACTTGCTGTCTAAATATTGCTTCATTTTCTCCCAAATAGCATATCCGTATGGTTTTATTACCATGCATCCCCGAACATCCGAATAATCTGCTAAACCACTTTTTAATACTAAATCGTTATACCATTGAGAATAGTCTGCTTGTCTGCTTGTTATTTCTTTCGCCATTATCTATTTTTGGAATAGTCTTTGTAATTCAATTTACAACAAAATTAAACGAGAAAACCTTTTAAAGGTCTATCAAGCAAAATTAATAATAAAAACACGTCATCATGAAAGCTCTTAATTATATAGCAGGAATTGGATTACTCCTTACTACGGCATGCACTACAACCTACAATGCTCGTTCTGTTTATTATGACGATATCTATGCTGTAACTGATGAACCGATTATAGAAAACAATGATTATCCAATTGTTGAAAAAGAGACTAATCAATCTGATGACAGGAATTATAATTATGACCATTCAGATAATTATAATAACTCGGATAGCTACTCGCGCAATGTGAAAGATAATGGTGATGATTATTACGATTCTTCGGGTGATACTTATATTACCAATAATTATTACGATAACGATGACTATTATGATGATTACGATTATTATTACAGTTCAAGGATTAGAAGATTTCACCGTCCATACTTAGGTTTCAGTTATTATGGAAATATCTATACCGATTATTATTGGTATAATTATAATCCCTTTTATTCAGGCTGGAATATTTATGTAACCTGGGGAAGTCCCTGGTATTATTCACCTTCTTATTATTATGGCTGGAACAATCCATGGTATTCTGGATATTACGGATATTATAATCAACCATGGTATTACAATAACTGGTACAATGGTTATGGATACTATAACGGCTGGTATAACGGTTACGGATATTATAATAACTGGTATAATAATTATGGATATTATTCCTATTACGGTAATCCTTATGGCTACAATAACGGATACTATAACAACGGATATGCCAGCAACAATAATAACTGGTGGGATTTTGGTAACAATACAAATCCTTCAAATGCACAATACGGACCCAGACACAGCTACGGCTCTAATACCGGTAATAACACAGGTGCTACGCAATCGCCCGTAAAATATGGTAAAACCGGTACCTACAATAATGGTACAACTCAGGTTAGCAACAATGCACCAGTCAATAAAGGTACAGATGCCAATCGCTTATCCGGTTCGTCAACAAATGGTACATATACCAATGAAGGAATTGTAAACGGCAATCATGTCAACAATGGACAAGATCCAACGAATACCGGACGTAAAGCTAATAATCTGAATAATTCAACGAACAACCGCATTCAGGATAATAAGGTTACCTACGGACAAAGCCAGGGTAATAATCAGCAATCAAGCAATGAAGTTCCCAGGAATAATTCAAACATAAACAGATCAAATTCAGGACAATCTAAAAATCAAAATAATTATACAAATGGAAGTGGTTACAATAGGCAAAACAGTAGCCAATACGACAATCAAAACCGGAATCAAACTCCAACGAATAATAACAACTATCAACGCCACAGCAATAATGGCAGGATACAGCATTCGACACCACGAAGCAAGAATCGCGAACCCAGAGTAAACAATAATAATTCTAATAAAAACAACCGGTCATATTCAAGATACAACCGGAACAATGGTACTCAATCTGATGGAGACACGCATCAATCAACTGGTCAGAACCATTGGAACCGAAACAGCAATTCATACAACAGGAGTTCAGGTTCGGGCAATTCTTCAGGATCGATAAATCAATCTTCACGAGGAGGGCGATCATCAGGTTCTTATGGCTCCCGTTCCGGAAGTTCATACAATCGTTCAAGTGGTTCTTCCTCCGGCCATTCGTCAGGTGGTTCTTATAGTGGCGGACGCTCGTCAAGTGGTAGTTCTTCTTCCGGTCGTTCATCAGGTTCATCAAGTGGAAGCAGAGGTGGAAGAAATCGCTAGAAACAGGAACAAACAAATAACTGAATCATGAAAAAAATACTATTTATCATAGCTATTGTCATGCCTTTATCAGTAATATCGCAAACTGATGCAGATGCACTCAGATACTCAAATATCAACTATGTAGGCACATCCAGAATGAGCGGATTGAGTGGTGCTATGGGCGCATTGGGTGCCGATTTTGGAGCTCTAAGTATTAATCCTGCCGGTATAGCAACCTTTAAAAAATCAGAATTTTCGTTTACATCAGGCCTGCACATAGACCAAACCAAATCAAGCTTTTTTGATCAAAAAAATACTGATGCAAAGTTCAGTATGTACATTAGCAATATCGGTATGGTTTTTACAAATAATTATGCCGGGCAAACAAAAGATAATCAGGCATCCGGCTGGAAATCTGTTTCCTATGCTTTTGGTATGAACAGACTTGCCGATTATAATATGAACCAATACTATAGTGGTACTAATTCTCAAAACTCCATGATTGATCGCTGGCTCGAAGAGGCAAATCAGGGCTCAGGAGTGGCTCCCAATAATATTACAAAACGCTACAAGTATGGAGCAGGATTAGCCTATCAAACCTATTTGCTTGATCCCATTCCATCGGATACCATGCACTATACCGGAAAAATAATGAATGGAGGTGTGAAGCAATCAAAATCGATAAGTTCCAAAGGTTCGTATGATGAATATACATTTTCGATAGGAGGAAATTATAACAATAAAATTCAAGTGGGTCTAACAGTTGGTATGCCTAAAATTAAATACAGGGAAAATGCAGTTTACCGCGAAATTGATATAGCAGATTCTATTCAAAATTTTAAAAGTTTTTCTTTAACCGATAATCTTTCAACCAGTGGTACAGGCGTAAATTTAAAAGCAGGTTTTATTTGGCGATTTACTCCATACATAAGATTTGGAGCAGCCATTCATTCACCTACAATATTATCGATGCGCGATGATTACTCTACTACCTTGTCATCAGATGTTGAATCGCTGGGAAGCTTCGAGTATAGTAGTACGTCAGGTTATTATCAATATAAACTAATAAGCCCTTTCAGAGCAGTTTTTAGCGGTGCCTTTTTATTCAAAGACAAAGGTTTTATAACGGCCGATTATGAATGGGTGAATTATTATAATACATTATTTTCCATGTCGAGTGCCGACAAAGCCTTTGAAAACGATTTAAACAATAGCATTCATTCAAAATATGGTCCTTCTTCCATTTTAAGAATCGGTGGTGAAATAAGAAAAGATATTTTTCAAATAAGAGCAGGACTCAGATTTGCATCTTCACCCTTTCAATTTGGCGTAGCAAGCGGCCAGGCCGATCAATCACAATCGGGATTTTCGTTTGGCGCAGGAGTTCACGGTCAATACTATTTTATTGATGTAGCCTTTGTAAACAATTCATTTACAAGCTTTGATGTTCCCTATTTGCTCAACGATCCGAGCGAAAGCGTTGGCGGTGCAGTATTAAACAATTCAATATCCAATTACCAGTTTACACTGGGATTAAGATTTTAGTTATCGAATCATTGTCAGTAATAAAAAGGGGAACCAAAATGGTTCTCTTTTTTTTATCCTTATAAACATTCGATTCTTATTTTTGAGATAATTCAAGCATCATGCCCATTAAACATCTTTTAGATTTTGTAAAATTATTAGAGCGCGAAAATGAATTGGTTCGCATAAAGCAATTCGTTAATCCTGAATTGGAAATATCAGAAATTACAGATCGTATTTCAAAAAATAATGGCCCGGCACTATTATTTGAAAATACCGGCAGTGCATTTCCATTGCTGATTAACGCCTATGGCTCGGAGAAAAGAATGTGTCTTGCCCTGGGAGTAAATCAATTGGATGATATTGCTAAAGAAATAAAATCATTGTTTCAAAGCTTCACAAAACCTTATCAAAGATTTTCATCAAAACTAAAATTACTACCCAAATTAGGACAAATTGCTTCCTGGATGCCGGTAAAGAAAAACGGACGGGGAGCTTCTCAGGAAATGATAATGACATCACCTGATTTAAGGCAATTGCCCATCATGAAATGCTGGCCTTTTGACGGTGGTCCATTCCTGACCTTACCCATGGTACATACTATTGATCCGGAAAATGGTATTAGAAATATAGGTATCTATCGAATGCAGGTTTTTGATAGTAATACCACAGCCATGCATTGGCACAAACACAAAGTATCGGCAGGACATTTCAGGAAATACAAAAAACTGCATCAGAAAATGCCCGTAGCCATTGCACTCGGAGGCGATCCCATATTAACTTACTGCGCAACAGCTCCATTACCTCCCAATCTTGATGAATATATCCTGGCCGGTTTTTTAAGAAAGAAAAAAGTAGAATTGGTTAAATGTTTGACTCAGGATATCTGGGTTCCGGCTGATGCCGATATCATTTTGGAAGGTTTCATTGATCCCGATGAAGATTTAATTCTTGAAGGTCCTTTTGGTGATCATACCGGTTATTATTCCTTAGAAGATTATTATCCAAAATTTCATCTTACTGCCATGACACACCGGAAACATGCCATTTACCCTTCTACTATTGTTGGTATTCCTCCACAAGAAGATGCCTGGATAGGGAAAGCCACAGAACGCATTTTTCTGGAACCCATTAAAATGACCCTGTTGCCCGAAATTGATGATATGGATATGCCTGTTGAAGGGGTTTTTCATAATATCGTTATCACCAGTATTGAAAAAGAATATGAAGGACATGCCGATAAAGTAAAAAATAGTCTTTGGGGTGCAGGTCAAATGATGTTTAACAAAATTCTGATTGTAACAAGCAGCCCGGTTAATGTGCATGATTATTGGCAAGTAGCCAAAGCTATCACTAAAAATACCAATCTTGCACAGGATGTTTTTGTAGGGCGTGGTCCTATGGATGTGCTGGATCATGCAGCCGGTCAATTTGCTTTCGGTGGTAAATTACTGATTGATGCTACTGAAAAGTCTTTAGATACAATGCCGGCAGCAGTGCAAAGCGAAAAGCATTCATTAGATACCGGGCATCTGAATGAAGAAGAACTTACCCAAATCTTTCCGGAAATTACGGCCATCAATACTTTGCTGTTGCAGCAAGGGATTTCCTGCCTGATTTTGGCCATCGAAAAAAATAAAAAAAAACATGTGAAACTGCTTACACAGGAATTATTGAAAAAAGCAGGTTATGATACTATCCGTTGGTTTATTTTCTGTGAAGCAAAAGCAGACATTCATTCGCTATCGGATA
Source organism: Bacteroidota bacterium (assembly GCA_024276745.1). Taxonomy (GTDB): domain Bacteria; phylum Bacteroidota; class Bacteroidia; order Chitinophagales; family S012-47; genus JAJRWN01. Next base: position 1,287 of record JAJRWN010000090.1, on the reverse strand, counting down.
TCGTATGGCGGGTAGCAAATAATATAGACCCTCAACGGGATTGTTATTTTATATCATCGGAGAATAAAACAGCTGAAGTTCATATGGCTATTGATGGAACCCGCAAGAATAAACAATTTGATAATTTTAAACGTGACTGGCCGAATATTACCTGTTCTGATGAAATAACGATTCAGCGTATTGATAAAATCTGGCCTGAATTGGGTTTGGGCAAACAGATCCCATCGCCATCGGTTAAATACGCCAATGAATCTTATCCGGGAAAAGCAAAAGTTGATTAACTTTGTAGTAAGCCTGACAATTAATTCCATTCAAAAAAAATATGCTCATTATGAAATTCAGGACCGGTATCTTAATATCATCAATATTATTGTTAAATATTTTTGTAAACGCACAGATTATACCTGTTGGCCAGGGATGGGTTAATACCCATGCCATTTCTGGTGCAGGTATGCCTTCCAATATAATTGATGGCCCTACAAAAACACAACGAATTGCTATTCAATCACAAATAAATAAAAACATCACTCAATTAAGAGCTCAGGGCATACTACCGGCCAAACAAAATCTCCAACGAACGCATATTGCTTTTTCATTGCCTATTCAACTGCAATCAGGCATCAACGATTATAGTTTCTATAGTATAACCGCTTATGTAGATCATGATACTGCATACCCGGATCATTTGCAAGATTATCATTGTGGGACACTTACCTACGATAAACCAAATGCATATAATCATCAGGGAACCGATTTTTTTCTATGGCCTTTCCCATGGTATCGAATGGACCATCAGCAAGTGAAAGTAGTAGCAGCCGCAGCCGGTACCATTATTATGAAACAAGATGGAGAATTTGATCGAAGTTGCACGATGAATTCGAATCCGTGGAATGCTGTTTACGTGTTGCACAGTGACAATTCGGTAAGCTGGTACGGACATTTAAAAAAAGGAAGTCTTACCAGTAAAAACGTAGGGCAAAGTGTTGCTGAGGGTGAAATGCTGGGTATAGTTGGCAGTTCAGGTATTTCAACAGGACCTCATTTACATTTTGAAGTATATGATGTAAACAGCCATTTGATTGACCCTTTCAGCGGACCTTGTAACAATTTCAATACAGACTCATGGTGGAAAAATCAATTACCCTATATGGAACCGGGTATCAACAAAACAATGACCAATTTCTCACCGCCTGTTTTTCCTGCTTGTCCTGCACAGGAATACCCCAATGCTTCAGATAATTTTACCTTTAACGATACGGTGTGGGTGAGCAACTATTTTCGCTATCT
>JAJRWN010000007.1 GCA_024276745.1 Bacteroidota bacterium | reverse complement strand
TCAAAAAGCAGTTTTGACCATTGGTGATTATTTAATTTTTATCAGTCTGGCATTAGTTGCAATTTTGATTTTGGTCGGACTCCACAGGCAATTGCCAGTTATGGAGTTAATCCAGTTTGCCTTGATTTTAACTGTCGCTTCAATTCCAGTTGCTATGCCAGCTGTGCTTTCCGTCACAATGGCGGTAGGGGCGCTCAGTCTTGCCAAATTAAAAGCCATAGTTTCTCGATTAGAATCCATTGAAGAATTAGCAGGAATGGATGTTTTATGCACCGATAAAACCGGAACATTAACAAAAAATCAATTAACGTTGGGGCGGCCTGCTGTATTTAATGGGGTGGACGAACAAACGATTATCCTAATGGCAGCATTAGCTTCCCAAATTGATAATCCGGATGCGATTGATAGCGCTATTTTAGAAAAAATTGATGATAAAAAACGATTGGAAATCTATAGCCAAGAAAATTTTGTACCTTTCGACCCCATTAATAAACGTACGGTAGCCAAAATAAAGGCAAAAGATGGTTCAGTATTTAAAGTTAGTAAAGGGGCGCCGCAGGTTGTTTTGGATTTATGCAATCCTGACCAGGAAATGCGAGTTCATGCCGAAAAAATAGTTAATGAATTTGCCATTAAAGGCTATCGAGCTTTAGGTGTTGCTCGGACTGACCAGGCTGGAAACTGGATATTTTTAGGCATTTTGCCTTTATATGATCCTCCTCGAGATGATGCTAAACAAACCATTGAAGAAGTAAAAGATCATGGCGTCGATATAAAAATGGTGACGGGAGATAATATTGCTATTGCTAAACAAATATCCAAGGAACTCGGACTGGGACAACATATTCTGTTAGCCGACCAGATTGTCAATCCAAAAGATAGGGAGGACTTGATTAATAAAGCTATCAGTGCGGAACGTGCAGATGGTTTTGCGCAGGTATTTCCAGAACATAAATATTGGCTAGTGAAAGACTTGCAGGCGAAAAATCATATTGTCGGTATGACGGGTGATGGTGTCAATGATGCGCCTGCTTTGAAGCAGGCCGATGTGGGTATAGCTGTTTCAGGAGCAACAGATGCCGCCAGAGCGGCAGCTGATTTGGTTTTGACAGATTCAGGTCTGGCGGTTATTAGTCATGCTATTGAAGAAGCAAGGCGTATTTTTGCAAGAATGAATGCTTATGCTATTTATCGTATTACCGAAACACTTCGGATCATGCTGTTTATGGTTTTAGCGATTCTTGTCTATAACATTTATCCCATTACCGCGATCATGATTATTCTCTTGGCATTACTGAATGATATTCCGATTCTGACTATTGCCAAGGATAATACTGTTCTTGCAAAGCATCCGGTGCGTTGGGATATGAGAAGAGTGTTGACTATTGCAACGGTACTAGGTGCTGTTGGGGTATTTGAAACATTTTTACTCATGATAGTTGCAGAGAATTATTTTCATGTTAGTGTTGATGAGTTGCAAACCATCATTTTTCTAAAACTTGCTATTGCGGGCCATTTGACATTATTTGTTGCCCGAACCAGACATTGTTTTCTTTGTCCACCTTATCCAGCCCCCTTATTATTGTTTGCAATCATTGGGACACAAATTTTAGCCGTTGTGATTGCAAGGTTTGGTTGGCTGGTTACTCCCATTTCATGGGAATTTATCGGTTTGATTTGGGCTTATTGCCTATTTTGGGTGTTCATTGAAGATGCTTTGAAATTGATGACTTATAGGCATCTTGAGCACGAGATTCCCAGACACCGGCATTTTTTGACACGATTAGGGCGATCATTACATTTTCATCATCGTAATCACAACCATTAGGCGAAATAGGAAGTCCATATGAAAAATAATCACATGAAATACACATTAGGAAGACCATTACTAATGGACATAGATGATATTGAGCTTTTAATAGAATTGGCATTGGATATGCGTTGTTCCTGGAATCATGCTGCAGATGATTTATGGAAAGCGTTAGATCCTGATTTATGGGATTTGACACATAATCCCTGGGCAATATTGCAGACAGTCTCAAGAGACCGGGTGGTGGAAATTACGACTGATCCTGTTTATCGAAAAATGTTGCAGAAGCAGGTTAAAGCCAATCGCCAACTACAAGAGGCTTCAGGATGGTTTCAACAAGCTTATCCCGAACCTTCACTCAATTATGTTGCCTATTTCAGTATGGAATTTATGTTGGGAGAAGCGCTCCCCATTTATTCGGGTGGCCTGGGTAATGTTGCGGGTGACCAACTAAAAGCGGCCAGTGATTTGGGTGTCCCTGTTATTGGTGTCGGATTACTTTATCAGCGTGGTTATTTTCGTCAAATGATTGATAAAGATGGCAAGCAGATAGCCTTTTATCCATATAATGATCCGGGACAATTACCGATACAGCCAGTCCGACATAAAAATGGTGAGTGGCTACGGCTCAGGGTGGATTTTCCTGGTTTTTCCGTATGGCTCAGAAGTTGGCAAGTTAAGGTGGGTAGAACCATCTTGTATTTGCTGGATAGTAATGATCCTGCAAATTTTCCTCCCCATCAAGGTATTACCAGCGAACTTTATGGCGGTGGACCTGAAGTCAGGCTGCAGCAGGAGATGATTCTGGGAATAGGTGGGTGGCGTTTACTCAGGGAATTAGGTATTAAAGCTGATGTTTGTCATCTGAATGAAGGACATGCAGCATTTGCGGTGTTAGAGCGAGCAAGGTATTTCATGCAGGAAACCGGACAACCGTTCGATGTGGCGTTAGCTGCGACAAGAGCAGGAAATTTGTTCACTACCCACACTGCAGTTGCTGCCGCATTTGATTTATATACTCCTTCACTGATTGAGCAGTATCTAGGTAACTATGTTAAAAACGGATTAAATATAACTATCGAACAAATGCTGGCTTTAGGTCGAGAGGATCCGGAAAATCCATATGAAAACTTTAATATGGCCTATTTGGCTATTCGAGGCAGTGGAGCCGTCAATGGCGTCAGCCAATTACATGGCAGAGTTAGTCGACATATTTTTCAATCATTATTCCCACGTTGGCCAACCAGAGAAGTTCCTGTTGCACATGTGACCAATGGCATTCATGTCCCAAGCTGGGATTCACCAATGGCGGATGATATCTGGACAGAGAGCTGCGGTAAAGATCGCTGGTGCGGAATGTCACAAACCTTGCAGGAGGATATTTGCTGTGTTTGTGATGAGAGGCTTTGGGAGTTTAGAGCCGCAGCCAGAAAATCATTAATTGAATATGCACGAAAGCGCTTGTATCGGCAATTATCAGCTTCAGGCTCTTCAGTTGAAGAGGCTGAAAAAGCCAAAACATTACTAGATCCCAATGTTTTGACTTTAGGTTTTGCCAGACGTTTCGCAACCTATAAAAGACCAAATTTACTATTACAAGACCCTGAACGGTTATTACGAATACTGAGTAATCCTGATCATCCTGTGCAATTGATTTTAGCGGGTAAAGCGCATCCTGCTGACCACCAAGGTCAGGCTTTGATTCAGCAGTGGGTGAAATTTATAAGGCAATCACAAGTCCGTGATCATATTATCTTTTTGAGTGATTACGATATGCTTCTGACAGAACGCTTGGTTGAAGGTGTGGATGTCTGGATAAATACGCCGCGTCGACCCTGGGAAGCCTGTGGAACCAGTGGCATGAAAATACTGGTCAATGGAGGCATCAATGTGTCAGAACTGGACGGCTGGTGGGCAGAAGCATATTCACCGGAAGTAGGTTGGGCTTTGGGGGATGGCGAGGAACATGACAGTGATCCTGCTTGGGATATTCATGAAGCTAATCAATTATACGACATTTTGGAACAAGAAGTGATTCCAGAGTTTTATAGCCGTGATCATCAAGGTATTCCACCGGCCTGGGTTAAACGGATGAGAGCAAGCATGTCCAGATTAACACCAGTCTATTCAGCAGGAAGAGCCGTCAGGGAATATACTGAACAGTACTATATACCAGCTGCACAGGCCTATCTTAAAAGGTCTGCAAACAAAGGTAAATCGGCAAAACAAATTGTTGAATGGCAAAAAATGCTGGATGAGAATTGGCAGCATTTACGATTTGGTGAGTTGATGGCTGAAACCCACGATGGTCAACATATTATTGAAGTCCAGGTTTATGTTGATGATGTTGATGTCAATGCTATTGTCGTGGAGTTGTATGCAGAACCTTTAGATGGTAGTGGTAAACCGGAACGACATGAAATGCAACGCATGGCTGAATTGGTCGGATCGGTGAGTGGCTATGACTATCGGGTGGTTATTCCTGACAAAAGACCATTATTGGATTACACACCACGAATTGTTCCAGCCCATGATTTAGCAACAATTCCTTTAGAAGCTGGTTTTATATTGTGGCAACGATAATTATGGAGAAGATCAAATGGCACTAAAAACTTCTGAGGAAAAACATATCCCCAAGCCTCCGGACGAAGCCCGGATTGAACCATTACCCTGGCATCAGCCCAAGCCTCTGGAAGAAGATCCTGACGCACCTCAGCGGGTTCATAAAATCATGACCAGCTCTTCTTACCGGCAAGCAGATCAGGATACTGATTTTTTGCACCGGGATGATGTCCGGCCTTTACGTTTACAGCTTGATTTTTTAAAGCCAGAATTGTTAATGAAGGAGCATGGTATTGAACATACCATTGTTGTATATGGCAGTACTCGTATTGTTGAACCAAAAGTAGCTGCCAGGCGCGTTAAAGCCTATCAGGAGGCATTAAAATCAACACCGGATAATCCGAACCTGAAAAAACGCCTTGAAGTGGCAAAACGGATTCAGAAAAAAAGTCATTATTATGATGTTGCCCGGGAATTTGGCCAAATAGTC
>JAJRWN010000089.1 GCA_024276745.1 Bacteroidota bacterium | reverse complement strand
TGAGCATGAGGCAAAGTAAGATAGTTTTGCAAACGGCTATCGTCAGCAATGTGAACCACATCAACGCCAAAAGGAAATAATGATTTGGCAATATCATTAAGTTCATGGCCGATGATAACAGCTTCCAGGCTACAGCCTAATTCAGATGCTAATTGCCTGCCTTTAGTGAGTAATTCCAAACTAACTTCGGCTATTTTCCGATGCTCTAATTCACAATAAACAAATACATTTTTCACATTAAACCGTTTATCCTAAGGTATGATTATTCATTAATTCCTGAATCAATTCATTAATTTGAGATTCATCATTTTCGAGTACTTTCGAGTCTTTAGCTGCCAAAACTACGTTTTCTACTTTTTTTACTTTAGTAGGAGAACCGCCCAAACCCAGCCAAAGTGGATCTGCATTCAAATCATCAACACTCCATACATGTATTTTCAAATAGGGTCTGGATTTAAATAAAGCCTGCATTTTTTCGTCCTCTTTTGCCAGTTCCTGATTTGTTCTGGCATATTTATATCGCATATACAATTTGGCATGCCTCGGCCTGCACGCTGCAGCAGAACCGGTTACTGTAATTAAAACAGGCAATTTTGCTTTTACTATCTCAATACCGTTAGCAATGGTTCTTTTAACTTTAACAGTATTGTTGTCAATAGCTAGAATTTCTTCAGCAAGTGTAATTTGAGGTATCGATAATTTTTCAGCTGTTTGGGGACCGACTTGTGCCGTATCGCCATCAATAGCTTGCCTTCCGGTAAAAACAAGATCAAAAGGTTTCAATTTATTTACTGCTAAAGATAAAGCATAAGAAGTAGCCAGTGTATCTGATCCTGCAAATCGTTTATCGGTTACCAGATAAGCCATATCGGCCCCACGATACAAACCTTCTCTTAATATATTGGCAGCTCTCGGTGGACCCATGGTTAATACAGAAATAGTGGTTTGAGGATACAAATCTTTTATCCTCAAAGCCTGCTCAAGTGCTTGCATATCGTCAGGATTGAAGATGGCCGGCAAAGCAGCACGGTTTATGGTACCATCTGCTTTCATACCGTCTTTGCCAACATGCCGGGTATCAGGAACCTGCTTTACTAATACAATTATATTGAATTTTTTCATCCTTATGCGTTCAATTTTCTTTTTTGGTGGGCGTAAAGATAATAGAAGAGTAAGAAAATAAGGATAATATGCGTCAATAATCTAAACTTGTATTTTATGAGTATACAAAGAAGCATTTACAAAATCATTTGAATAATTCTATCTTTGCGCACTAATAGCGTACATTAGATACCCTAAAGCCCGATTGTATATGCCCTCTACCGGGCTGCCCTGATAAAAAGTTTAGTAAACGTATAATATGAATAATCTGCTTAAAGGAAAGACCGGAATAATATTTGGTGCCTTAGATGAAAAATCAATAGCATGGAAAGTAGCTATCCGCTGTTTAGAAGAAGGAGCAACATTTACTTTAAGCAATGCACCGGCAGCGCTTCGTTTTGGTCAAATAGATGAATTAGCCAAAATATGCAATGCCGAAGTAATTGCAGCAGATGCTACTAATATGAATGATATTGAAAATCTATTTTCCCGATCCATGGATATACTCAACGGACCGGTAGATTTTGTACTGCATTCAATAGGTATGTCAATAAACGTCAGAAAGAATAATCCATACACCGATTTAAATCATGATTTTTTCTTAAAGACATTAGACATCTCAGCCATGTCGTTTCACAGAATATTGCAAACAGCTATGAAATTAGATGCTATAAAAGAATGGGGTTCAGTAGTAGCATTATCATATATTGCTGCCAACCGGACTTTTCCCGGATACAACGAAATGGCTGAAGCAAAAGCAATGCTTGAATCTATTGCCAGAAGCTATGGCTATCATTATGGAAAAAAAAGAAAAGTAAGGATAAATACAATTTCTCAATCTCCTACTATTACTACTGCAGGTTCAAAAGTAAAAGGTTTTGATGGTTTTCTCGGTTATGCCGATGCCATGTCACCGCTGGGAAATGCCACTGCTGCAGAATGTGCCGATTACTGCCTGATGATGTTTTCAGATTATACCCGAAAAGTAACGATGCAAAATCTTTTTCACGATGGGGGGTTTTCATTTACAGGTATGAGCAATGAACTTATGGATTTGATTCTTAAAAAGTAAATCATATCAATGGCGGCATGCAACTATATAATGAGCGCTAACAAATCCTTGTAGCTGCTACTCAAAAACTTCATGATACTTATTTGTAGGAATACACTTCAAATAGATACAGATTCTGTATAAAGCAATTCTAAAAATACAAAAATGTAACAAGAATAGGGGGTGTACGTAGAACACACCAAAAAATTACGCTTTTGTAGTTCTTTTTGAGGACTAAGAATCGTACAGATTTATTAACAAAACCCCTTAATCATGAAAACATCAAAAACAATTTTGATTGGCTTAATGTCAGCTATTGTTTTGACATTTAGCAGCAGCGCAGTATTTGCGCAATTCACACTTGCAACCACTCCTGAAAAATACTTACCAGGAACCGGTTCAACAGTAGCAGTTCAACATGTAGCAGCTGATATGACTGCATTTAAATCAAGTGAACTTCGCGTAATGGCATGGGATGGAGACGTTGCATCCTGGGCATTTGACTACAGAGACGGATTTCTTAGAGGAATCTTTCCATTAGGCCAAAATGGTCCGGCCAGTTTAGGAGCACCAATGGATCCTGATGTTGTTGTTGACCCTTCAGGTTCAGGTAGATCTATCGTTGTTTACATTGATGGTAACACTAATCAGATCTACAGAGAAATTTTTGAATACACCGATTTGGGTGGCAAAGTAGTTGATGCACCTAAATTAGTTAATCCTTCACCTGGAATTTGCAGCAGCCCTAATGTTGATGTATCTCCAAATGGTGATGTGGTGATTACCTGGGTACAAGATGGTGATGTATTTGCAAGAAGATTTAGTTTTGCAAATGATCTTTATCCTCACGTATTAAAGGTAAATGGAAACGATCCTATTTCACCGGCAAATGGTACCTGCACCAGTGCAGATGTAGCCATATCAGGTATTTCCAGTTCTGTTAATGGTGGAAACTATATGGTTGACATTGTTTATAACAGCGACTTAGCGACCAAATCGACCACTATCTTGCAAAGACTTTCATTAGATGAAATAACATCAGGCGGAAAAGGTACTAAAAACAAAGGATACGGATTTACCAAACAAATTATGTCCGGTGAACTTGGAACATTAGGTGCACCCAGAATTGCTGCACCCGCCAATGGAGCATTAAGTCCTTTTGATTTCACCGTTGTTATGCGTATTTCAGATGGTATTGTTGATCACATTGTAGCATTGACCCATAATTTGGCTATCAATGGTTTCGATAATGTGGTTTATCACGAAATCAATACCAAACCAAATGATTTGAGTACTTGCACAAACAGCGATCCGGTTGTAGCTTATGTTGGTAATTCAATTATTACAGCATGGACTTACACCGATACCGCATGTGCCTTGTTGAATGGTGACCAGGATGTTATCGTCCGCCAATTAGATTTGAGTGGAAATTGGTTATATCCTGATTATTCCGTTGCCGATTTAGATATCAACGGAAACCAGCTTACACCTGCTATTTCAGGTCGTTTCTCAACAACAGGATTAACTTTCTATGCATACTTTGATCAAGACAAACGGGATATCGCTTATAAATCAAGTGAATTTGCAAACTTATCTCTTAAAAAAGGTAGTGAAAGTTTACCGGTAGCCGAAACCAGTATGGAAGCATATCCAATTCCAATGGGCAATGAAGCTACGCTGAATATCAACATTGCAAAAGGTGAAACACCGGTAAGTCTGAATGTTTATAACCTTTCAGGACAAATTGTAGATCAGTTTGATGCCACTTCACTTAACGAAGGAAACAATCTGATAACCTGGAACACAAAACAAGAAAATATTGATGCAGGTGTATATCTGATTCGTTTAATTACGGACAAAACAACCAAATCAATTACAGTGAATAAAGCGAATTAGAAAAGTTTACTCTTATTAATTAAACGTTCATTCAATTGATTAAAAATAATAAGTTGCCCGGAAAACATCAATATTTTCCGGGCAACTTAATTTAAAACCCAGGCCTTGCCATTGTGGAACAAAACATACCGGAAGTATTGACAGTAAGGTCTATAATTACACTGATATTTGATTATTTCAGAAAATTCATTAACTTAGTGTAAATTTTACAAGGCTTACGCTTATTCCCAAATGAAGACTAAATACCTCACCATATATTTTTTACTTTGCTTCGCAGGCATACACAGCCTTCAGGCACAGCATCAAAGTGATTATTGGTATTTTGGTGAACTGGCCGGTATTGATTTTAAATCAGGCACACCCACTGCCCACACCGATGGTGCCTTAGTAACCTACGAAGGATGTGCTACCATTTCTGATGCTGCAGGTAATTTACTTTTTTATACCGATGGTGTAAAAGTCTGGAATGCCAATCATACTCAAATGCCCAATGGAAACAGTTTAATGGGTGATTTATCTTCAACTCAATCTGCGATCATTGTTCCAAAACCGGGCTCAACAGATATATACTATATCTTCACAACCGATAATGGCGGTGGCAGTAATGGATTGCGCTATTCTATTGTTGACATGAGTTTACAATCAGGTTTAGGAAATGTAACGACAAAAAACATATTGCTCAAAACACCGGTTACCGAAAAATTAACAGCCGTTCAACATAGCAATAATTCTGATTACTGGGTAATAGCCCACGAATTTAATTCGAACAATTTCTTAGCCTATAAAGTTACAGCATCCGGTGTTGATACCAATGCCGTGATGAGTTCGGTCGGTTCAAGCCAGGGAACGATGAACTTTCAGGGTTGTCTTAAAGTATCACCCAATGGAGATAAACTTGCCGATGTAATTTCCTTATTAAGTAATAAAATTGAGCTATTTGATTTTGACAACAGCACCGGTATTGTAAGCAATCCTTTATTAATA
>JAJRWN010000006.1 GCA_024276745.1 Bacteroidota bacterium | reverse complement strand
GGTTCACGAAGCATTACAATTATTTTGATCTCAGGGTCAAAATCAGCCACCCGTTGAGGAGCTTTATCATCTATCATGGCATAAGTATCGGCAGTCATATGAAGCCTATTGTTTTGAGTAAAAAATGATGATAGATAGGTCGAACTTCTTGCAAACAAATCTTCGAATGTGAAAAAATGAACTTCTTTGATAGTACTAGCTTCAATACCGGGATGCTGACCAAGATATTCAAACAATGAGGTAGTTCCGCTGCGGCCTGCCCCGATTATTAATGCACCTAATTTAAAATCCTTTTTCATTCACTCACGAAGTTATCCATTTTCTTGGGTTTGCTGTGTAAGAATTACCACGCTTACATTCTAATGAAAGCAATACTGCTGTTCCTGCCTGCCGCAAAAATCAAAGCAAGATAAAAAACCTGCATTAAAATACTGAACTCAAGATTACCGGATTTATACCTTTTGTCTTGCTGCCAAAATCAGCCCGATTCATCATAAATTTTGATTATTGCTGTTTCCAGATTAAGTATGAGATAAACTACTTGGCTTCCCACAGAAAAGTTGAAAATCTGAAATTTCTTTTATCAATTTGGTGTCAATACGCTATTCAAATGTGAAACAACTATCGAATCCAGCCATTGAAATGCCTCGGTGAAAATTTGATTTCTATTTGGATAATCAATCGTATGCCCAATGCCCGGTAATAAACGTGAATTTATGATAGCTCCTGAATCAACCAAAGCTTTTTTGATCGGATAATAACGTGTTCCGGGATTATCGTTTCCACCGTGAAGAATATAAACCGCTTTGTTTTTTGCCTGTTTGATTAATTGAGGACTTACTTCATTTAATCGGTTGATAGCAGCCCCGATTGGCAAAAAGCCGCTGAATTTATCAGCATGATTCAATCCATACGTATAAGTAGTTCTGCCTCCCCAGGAAAAGCCCATGATATATACTCTGTCAGGATTAATATTATACCAAAGGAAAACCGAATCGAGCAAAGCCGATGTAAAGGCTGTATCGATTGGGTCATCAATCTTTCCATCTGCTCCGCCATCGGGACAAACGAGTATGAGTTGATTGCTTCCGGCAAAAGTAATCAGGGTATCGCACCACGACCTGGCATCCCACCTTGAAGTGTTTAAAGGGTGTAGTGCCAACATCATTTTCGCTGGTTTTGAGGCATTGTAAGAGGAAGGAATAAATAAAGCGTATTTCTTGTAGGGATCTTGTTGAAATATAAATCCGGAATCGACACGAGTCTGTGACTTAAGTTCATTGATATTTGTAAAGCCAATCAAGAAAAAAATAAGTAGATTAAAGATTCTTTCCATTATAACAAATTTGCTGTATCAACAGGAGAAGTAAAAAAATAATTCGTTGCATGCTTTACAGGGGCTTACTTTTCAGAAATATTTATTTACCAATTGTTTAATTTCACAAAGCCATGCCAAAACTGTCAAAAAGTGATTATCAATTTTGGGTTTTGATTTGCAGAATTCTTTTTATACCTGTATTGTTTTTCGAATTATGGGCCATAGCAAGGGGTAATATATTGATGGAAATTATCAGCAAACCATTGCTAATGACCATTTTACTATCTGTTTTTTATTTTGCAACAAGAGCAATTCCTTCCTCTTCCAAACAATGGATAATTGTTGCCCTTGTTTTCAGCTTATTGGGCGATGTATTTTTATTGTTTACAAAAGATTTTGTAAATGCGTTTACAGCCGGATTGACGGCATTTCTGATTACTCAGATAACATACATGCTTGCTTTTAACCGTGCTGCACGTAAATATAAAGGACACCATATTCTCTTCTTTTATCCCTGGCTTGTCGTTGTGCTTCCGGCTTATGGATTACTGCTGCTATGGCAATTATTTGCCGGTTTGGGCGATATGCTTTTACCGATAGTGATTTATTCCATCTTTCTATTACTGATGGTATTGGCTGCACTCAATCTGGGTGTAAAGCGAAAGATATGGAAACTTCCTCTTGGTGCCATACTATTTCTTTTTTCAGATTCATTACTGGCTATCGGTCATTTCACCCAAATGCTTGATAATTATCCGGTTCAATTTCTGGTGATGTTGCTTTATGGCAGCGGTCAGTATTTGATTATTGAAGGTATGCTTTATGTGAATATAATATTATATAAAAACTAAGTTTATTCTTGCCCATCTACTATAGATAAATGATTGCCAATCAAACAATGATTACCGGTATAAAACGTTTCTATTGTTTATAGAGCAGTAAGTATAGCATCATGAGAGCAACCCGTTACATCAGCACACTCACCGGAAGCACATTTATCAATTTTGTGCACGCTTTACTTGGAAATAAGCCACCTTTAAGATATTATCCGAAACTTTCACTTTCTGCCGGCATTAGTATGCTCATCTCGAGTTTGGCACCTATTGAAAAGTTATTATTCAAAAAACAAGTAAGCCAAGTAAACTTCAATCATCCGCCTGTTTTTATTATTGGTCATTGGCGCAGTGGAACTACCTATCTGCATAACCTGCTGAGCCAGGACAAACAGTTTGCCTATTTCACCACTTATCAAAGTTTGTTTCCACATACCGCTTTGCTAGGACGGCATATTTTCAAACCATTCGTCAAAAGAATATTGCCAAAGAGCAGACCGGTGGATCATATTAAACTCTCAGCAGATTATCCACAGGAAGAAGAATTTGCTTTAGGAAATATGAACCCTTATTGTTTTTATTATTGGTGGTATTTCCCCGAAAGACTTCGTGAATTGTTTTGCAAATACATGCTTTTTGAAGACGTTGATAGCAAGGTTATAAAACGATGGAAACACGATTATCAATTATTGGCTTCGAAAGCAATATTGAATACAAAAGGTAAAATACTACTGTCAAAAAACCCTCCTAATTCTACCAGGATAGGCATATTGAATGAACTTTTTCCGGGTGCCCGGTTCATTCATATACATAGAAATCCGGTTGAAGTTTACTGCTCAACAAAGAAATTTTTTCTTCAAACCCTTCCCGACCTTACGCTTAAGAACTACAACGAATCAGCTATAATCGATGATATATTTTTCTTGTATGAAAATGTAATGCGGCAAATATTTAAGCAAAAAAGTTTGATTAAGGATTCGAAATTCAGATCTGTCAGTTACGATGATTTATTACAAAATCCACTTCACGAAATAGAAATAATTTACAAGCAATTTGATATCGGAGATTTCAATCATTCGAAAAGGAATTTTCAGAAATATCTACAAACACAAATAACTCATCAGACCGGTAAATATAGCATAACACAAGAAGAGCTCGATCGAATTCTCGATAACTGGGGTTTTGTTATGGAAAAACTATCTTACAAAGTATCATCGGATATCTCGGTTCAGTTATCTTGATTTAATAATCTTTAATTAGTTTAGATATTGCTAGTTATCGCTAGAAAATTTAAAAAAATTTGTAGTTTCACGATTATTCAACCAAACTAAATTAAAATCTAAATCATGAAAAAGCCCATTTTTACAGCCATATTATTCATTATTTGTATTAGTTTTTCACAAGCACAAGTCCAATACCAGCGTATAGCCGCAGACACAAGCAATCAAAAGATATACGATGTAAAAGCAACACATGATAGTGGGTATATTTATACCGGATATGCCCGGGTATTGGGAGCAGCTAAAGAGACAAAAGACCTTTGGATTATTAAAACGGATATAAACGGAAACATTCAATGGTCTAAAAGTTATGGCGGTTCAAAAGAAGATATTGGATATGCTATCATTGAAACCTCAAAGGCATACATAGCCGTTGGATCATCAAATAGTTTTTCTATGGGAGGTGAGCCCGATATTTATATGGTAAAAGTAGATTTTAATGGTAACCTTATTTGGTCTTTTACTTATGGAAATTCTTTTTTTGAGGAAGGATACGATATTGTAGAAGTTCCAAACAATGCAGGTACAACAGCTTATGCCGTCACAGGCTATAAAGGTGAAGGCAATGGAATTGGTTTTGATGATGCTTTTCTGATGAAAATTAGTGCTAGCGGAAGTCTGATTTGGTTCAGAGATTTCCGCTTTTTATTTTCCGGTACCATCTTGAATAGCACTGGATATGCCCTGATGCTACAAGGAAACAATAATTTAATTGTGACCGGAACAGCCAACGATGCAACTTCCACACATAAAGATGTGTTGCTTTTCAAATCAGATAGCAATGGAAATTTACAATGGAATTATAGATGCGGAAGTATCAATGATGAGGAAGGTTTTGCACTGGCCCCCAACGAAATGGGCGGACAAGTAATTACCGGATATACTTCAGCAAATGCCGCAATGGCACAAGACATCCTGCTTATGCGTACCGATGCCAACGGAAATCTGGTATGGACTAAATCATACGGAGATAAAGGAACTGATATTGGTGAAGACGTAATTATGACATCCAATGGAAATCATGCTATTGGAGGCTATAGCAATAGTTATCAGCCGAATGGAAATCAGGCGGTCTTGTTACAAACAGACATGACCGGAAACTTATTATCAACCCATATGTATGGCGATGCCGGTTTCGATGATACTTACGGACTGGTTCAATCTAATGACGGAGGCTTTAATCTCGGGGGTAGCGCTACTCAAAGTTTTGGCTCCATGGATGAAAATGGATATATGATTAAAACCGATAATAACGGCAATGTAAATTGTTTCGATTCGCTTTATCAATTTCCGAAAAATACCATTCAATTCAAACAAGATTCGCTAACAGCAGTGATTGATTCATTAATTCCTATCCGTAATCCTCAAATCATCGTTAGCAATGTGCAAAGTGACAGTTTAATTTGCGGAATATTTACCGGTATTCAGCCGACAAAAACAAACACAAACATCATTGATTTATACCCAAATCCGGCAAGCCGGCAGGTTCATATCAACTTACATGATTTACAAGCAGTGCAAGTAGCCATATATGATTATACAGGCAGATTAATGCTGCTCATTCCCTACCCCTCAGAATCAACTATCAACATCAATACTTCGCAATGGGCAGGTGGAATGTATTTGATTAAAATAAGCCTCAAGCAACATCAAATAACACGCAAATTGCTACTTGTCAATGATTGAGATGATTTATTTTTTTTTACAAAAGGGTAAGCCCATAACCAAACCCGATGATTATTAATTATGGTATGGAGAAATTTACATCCCGAACCCTTTGTTCTTGCACTAAAGCTGGAGAAGAACTACTTCTTGATAGATGTGAGAACTGCTTCGGAATGTGCTGAAGGCATTATAGAAAATAGTTTGCACCTTGATGTCGGAAGAAATGATATTGTGGAACGGCTTTTGGAAATTCCAAAAGAAAAATCAATCTTCATCTATTGCCAGCATGGTATAAGAAGCATGCAGGTATGCCGTTTTCTTGAAAGTAAAGCATATCCGAAACT
Organism: Bacteroidota bacterium; assembly: GCA_024276745.1. GTDB lineage: Bacteria > Bacteroidota > Bacteroidia > Chitinophagales > S012-47 > JAJRWN01. Next base: position 71,655 of record JAJRWN010000006.1, on the reverse strand, counting down.
TTTCAATCTCATCGGAGGTTATCATGCGTATAGAACCATATTTAACAAAACGACAACATGAAAAAACTAATTAAATTTTTACCGGTATTGGCCATAGCCGTTTTAGCCGTATCTTGTAGCTCAACCGCTCAAAACGGACAAAGCTATAAAAGACTTGATGCGGCCTCTTTTCAAACGGCCATAACAGAACATACTGACGGACAATTGATTGATGTGCGAACTCCAGGCGAATTTGCGGAAGGACACATTGCCAATGCTCGCAACATCAATGTTAATGGAGCTGATTTTAGCAAACAAATAAAATCTTTGGATATTAATCTTCCCGTATTGGTTTATTGCCGTTCAGGACACAGAAGTTCGATAGCCACAAAAGAAATGAAAAAATCAGGCTTCAAAGAAATCTACGAACTGAACAGAGGTATCATGGAATGGCAATCTGCCGGATTGCCAATAGTGAAGTAAATGACATATTTCAATATTTGATTTACAGATCATAAACTTTAAGAACTGCATCGTTTTAATTCCGTGAAGCTTCATTACCTTTGCAGATTAGCATAAAACCTTCGGATGGAAACTGATATATCAGCAAAAAACAAATCAAATATAAAACTGCAAATCTGGATACTGATTATAGGTGTAGTCTTGCTGATTATCAAATTCTCCGCTTTTTATCTTACCGGATCGAATGCCATTCTTACCGATGCACTGGAATCAATTATTAACGTACTTGCAGGAAGTTTTGCACTTTATAGTTTAATTATATCAGGAAGACCACGGGATGAAAATCATCCTTATGGCCATGGAAAGATTGAGTTTATATCGGCATCCATGGAAGGCGGATTAATTGGCATTGCAGGTATTGCCATTATAGGAAAATCGATTTACAATTTTTTCCATCCGCATGAACTTAGTAATCTTGATATAGGAATAATACTTACCGCCTCATCGGGAATTATTAATTACCTGATTGGAAGAATAGCGGTAAAAAAAGGAATTCAATCGCATTCACTCACACTCGAAGCAGATGGTAAACACCTGCAATCTGATGCCTATTCGTCAGCAGGCATATTGATTGGATTGCTGATTATGCTTCTGACGGGTTACCAATGGTTAGATAATGTACTGGCTATTTTGTTCGGTGTCATTATTCTCATAACAGGCTATCGAATCCTCGGCAAATCGGTAGCCGGCATTATGGATGAAGCAGATTACGGATTACTCGATAAAATGGTGATTGCCCTAAGCAATAACCGGAGCAAAAAATGTATAGACGTACATAATTTAAGAGCCATAAAGTATGGCAGCATGCTACATATTGATTGCCATGTTACCGTTCCATGGTATTTATCTGTGAAAGAGTCGGATGAGGAATTAAACCATATAGAAAACACGCTTAACAAATTATTTGAAAATCATGCCGAAGCAATTATCCATCCTGATCCATGCCTGCCTTTATCGTGCCCCCATTGTTTGCTTGACAAATGTCCAGAACGGTCCGTAGCTTTTGAAAAACCGGTTATCTGGACACTTCAAAACTTAATGAAAAACCGGAAACACAGTCTTTAACCATAATAATAAATACCATGGCTTATATACAAGTAATTGATGAAAAACAAGCTGACGGAAAACTGAAAGAGATTTATGATCAAATAAAAAAGAGCCGTGGAAAACTTGCAGAAGTACATAAAATTCAAAGTCTCAATCCTGATAGCATTATCGATCATATGAAGCTGTATATGACACTCATGTTTGGGCAATCGCCCTTAAAACGCTATCAACGTGAAATGATTGGTGTCGTAGTATCGGCTGCCAATCAATGCGAATACTGTCAGGCACATCACGGGGAAGCACTCAATCATTTCTGGAAAAATACTTCACGGGTAGAACAACTTAAACGTAATTTTAAAAAGCTTGATCTTAACACTGCCGATCAAATTCTGTGTGAATGGGCTGAGCGCTTAACCATTGACCCTAGCAACCGGCCATCAGAAATTATGAATCTATTAATAAATTCTGATTTTGATGATCGGGCTATTTTAGATGCCACGCTTATTGTTGCCTATTTTAATTTTGTAAATCGTATTGTTATGGGACTGGGTTTAGAGTATAATGCAAATGAAATTAAAGGATATAAATTCTAATACACTCAATTTGCTGTTTAATTAATTATGATGAAGAATAAAACTTCTATTTTTCTCTCCTTCTTTTTGTTTTTACTCATTGCTTCAGGATGCAAAAAAAGAAATGCTCATACTGTTGTTATTCAAAAAGTGGAAGTCGTTCAACTGGATAGTTTACGCTCTACCGATAGCCTGTTATGGGATTCAGGCATAAACGGAGCTTCAAATCCTGATTTGGCTGTAGTTGGAGATATTGGTTCCAAAATATACTACGATGTTGTTCCGGGAACACCCAATTTGCAAATTGAAATCAACGACACTCTTATAGCACCCGGAATAAAACAACTTGATGTGGATACTTTCAGTTTCAGAGCAGGATTAATTGACTGGGAAGAAACCAAAACAGACTTATTTGGACATCAATACTGGATCTACGAATTTGTTATACCCTATCATCGAATACATCCTTACACTGACCTTTCACCCTTCAGTATTTCCGACCATAACAATACTATGCTAGTCTATTTTACAACAAAATAATGCCAATAATTATTTTGTAGGATAAATCTGAACATTATTTATTTTAATCCGTAAAACAACTCATTTACAAAACATTAAATAGTTGTATTCGCGACAAAACAATAAAAAAAGATCTACCCAAAGGATAATATAAAGACAGTAAGAAATAGCAGACGATTGTGAGGTGTTAAATAAAAAGTGCGAAGCATTAGTTTCGCACTTTCTTTTCATGTAATTAATACTCTTGAGTAAAATATCCCATTAAGATTTCGCTTCATGGGCAATAATCAGGCATGCCCCCATCAAACCCATATCTTTGAGTAGCATAGGCATTACATCCATCATATCCACACCTTCTTTAAAAAGTCCGGGAATATGAAGTGTAAGAATAAATACCATCATCAGAAGAGCTAATCCCATAGCTGCCAGATAGGTGAATTTATCAATAATCAGAGCAGCTCCTCCCATAATGAGTAATACACCAATAAGATAAACCCATATTTCAGTACCGGGCATCCAATCTGGTACAATGCCTCCCATTTCTGAAGCTTTCATCATATGTACCAAACCAAAGATGAGATACATTAAGCCGACAATCATTCGACCGATTTTGTTCATGTTTTTCATAAGCGTAGTTTTAGTAAATAATGAATAATTCCTTTGTATTTAATTATATTCAGAATAAAACTTACTGAAGAGAGATTAGCTATATTCCATGTTATTAAGCAATTGTGTATTGTTAAAGTTAAAATAAATCATCCAAATGCAGCATAAGGTATTATCCACATCACCCAGAAAAATAAACAGTGAGCTGTTTGTGAATATTAATTATCTTGAGGGCAAAACTAACATTATGAAAAAATTAACTTTTTTATTACTCATTTCAACAAGCATGTTGTTGATGAGTTCATGTGGTTCGTCAGCTGGCAGTACTGATGTACACGCCAGTCCTGAAAGCGTTGTTCAGGCTATTTTTGATGCGGCCAATTCAGATGATTTGAGCATTTTATCCACCTTATGCGATCCGGAAGGCGAAAGTGATAAAGATGTAGAAAAAATATGTGGAGCTGCTGAAAATCTACATGATAAATTTGTTGACTTTTTCAAGGATTGAGAAGTTACAGGAGATGCAAGTATTGAAGATGATAAAGCCAGTGTTCCGGTAAAATTCAAAAATGGTGATAAAGGAAGCATTAAATGCATCAACCGCGATGGAAAATGGTATTTATTAGGAATGTAGAATTAAATTTAGTATTTAAACCAAGGGCGTACTTGCTGCGTTGAACCCTGAGTAAGCAGCAGCAGGTATTCCCCTTTAGAATATTTTGAAACATCAATCGCCTGATTTAAATCTTTTGAAATCCATTCATAATGTGCGATATGTTTCCCCTCAATTGAGAAAATATCAACAAGCTTCATCTGATTGTTCTTGCCGTTCATGGTTGAAATATGCAAGACGTGGGAGGCAGGATTAGGATAAACCTGCAACGAAAGAGGTATTGATTCAAGCAGAGGGTCAACACTTTTCAAATCCGAATAGTTTAGCGAACCGTCATTATCAAGCATTTTCAATCGATAATACAAAATAGAAACAGGGGCGAATTTATCAAGATAGTTATAAGCTGTTTTGCCGGATTGAACACTGCCAATGTCGGTAAAATGAAGTCCATCATCAGAACGTTGCAAGATATATTCCGATAAATCTATTTCCTGATCGCTTTTCCAATTCAGAAGTATATCCTTGCTCACTCTAGTGGCATTGAAAGATAAAATATCGGCAGCCAGCAAATTGGTAGGTCCGGTAATTTCAAAATTATCGATAGCCACCCCCGGATAGTTTACGGTATTGTCTGATTTAAAGGCTATTCGAAAAGCCACGTTTGCATTACCGGCCAGGCTTGAGGTACTATAGCTATACAGATTGAAAGCAGAAGAAAGATTGCCTGAGAAATAGGGTTCATTGATCGGAAATGAAGTTTGAAATGAGGTATTGGCCGTATTATACCAACTGCCACCGGAACTGCCCAGATAAGTCCATGTATCGCCTTTATTGAGCGAATATTCCACTCTGAATCCATCGTAAGCTGATTCGGTTTTGAATCTACTCCTGAATTTAATAGTATAGGTTCCGCTGGCAGCCATGCTGAAATTAGGTGTATATAGATATGCTTCAGATGAGTTATAATAATTGCTTGCTGTCAGTCCGGTAACCCAGGCATAAGAACCGCTGTAAGTACCTTGCTTCCCGCTCACCGTTGAAGAGCCGCGCTCCCACCCCGTTCCATAAATCGTATCAGCCCCAAAGTCATTGGGATTTACATCAAAATTCCCTCCGTCAGCAGCCAGATAAGGTGTACCTCTATTGGGCAATACCAATAAATAATTATTCCTTGTTTTTGTGCTTGCCCCGCTGTTAATGCTCAGTGACACATTATACCATCCCGGAGAGGAATAGCTGTGACTGGGATTTTGACTTGTTGAAGTTCCACCGTCTCCAAAAGTCCACGACCAACTGCTTGCTTTATAGGAAGCATCGGTAAATTGAACTGCTTTTCCGGTATAGGTTCTTACTTTATCAGCATCAAAATCAGCATGAACGCTGGTAAATATATCGGAGGAAAAGAGCCCCCTTCCATGCGTAGCAGCAATTACAAGCTTATCGGATGTTCTGTACTGCAACATATCAACCCGGACATTGGCAAGTCCGCTGTTAGAAGTTGCCCAGTTGGTAGAAGTGCCGTTAATATTATCGGTAGACCACACGCCCAATTCTGTAGCGAGTAAAGCTTGTGCATTATTGTTTGGGTTAAATAATGCCCAACGGACAGGCATATCGGGCAAATTGCCTTCAACAGCTGTCCATGAGCTGCCTCCATTAGTCGTTTCCCATACCGAGCTAACCCCATAGTTTGAAAAAGTTACCAGCAAATGATTGGCATCTCCATTTTCAATTTCAATACATGATACACTTCCGTTGGCCGGCATGGAAGCCGATGTCATATCCGTTACGGTTGGGCTATTGGTATTGGCATTGTCCACCTTATACACGTAGCCACCATTAATACCATTGTAATAACCGGTACCAAACCAAACCCGGTTTGATGTATTCGGGTCAACCGTTACGGCCGACACATAACCGGTGAATGATGCACCGATAGATTTTGTGGTAGTACCGGTTTGAGGATTATCCCATCTAAAATAATTCCCATTGGTATAGGCTGCATATAATATATTCGCACTATTATCGTAATCTGAAGGGTTAATAAAAACCCCATTATTATTATTGATGACTTGCGAAAAAGATTTACCCCCATCGGTACTCCGGTAATAATTATTGTAAACGTATTGGGTAAACTGATAATTAGGTTGGTTTTGGTCGATATTACAAAAAGCACCGTCTCCCCCACTCACTTCAACGGTAGATTTATTTCCGGCAGAATTGAAACGATGACTACCATTATCTTGAGCACCTGCCAAAAAGTAATCGGTATAAGCTGTAGGATGAATAGCGCAACCGTAAAATTGGGTAACATCGTAGCTTGAGAGTTTTTGCTTTATATCCGGACTAGAAGTATTTCCATTCGTTGTGCCGTAAATGCCTCCGTCATTGCCAAAATAAATGATAGATGAACTACCGGTTTTGTAAACAATAGCATGATTATCGGCATGCATATACTCAAATCCATTACCATACCATTGGCTTACCTCTGTCCAGGAACTGCCGGCATTAGAAGAGACTAAAACATCAAGTCCACCGATATAAACACGATCAGCATTATTTGGATCTACGGCAGCAATCAAATTATACCATGCCTGTCCGTTGGCAAAATTTCCTCCACCCGATGTATTCGGATTAGTTACCGAAGTCCAGGAGGAACCTCCATTGGTAGATTTATAAATACCGTAACAATCATAGGTACTGGCATCACAAAACAAAGCATAAATCCGGTTGGCATCGGATGGTGCGCAAGCCAATTCTATCCTGTAATAGCCTGAAGATGGTAACCCGGAAGTCAGCTTTGTCCATGTAGCCCCGTCATCGGTAGATTTATAGATACCGTCAGTAGTAAAAATGCCGATAGAAGCAAAAATGTCACCATTGGCAGCTATTTCCAAATCGGCTATCCTACCAGATTGAACAGAAGTCCACGAAGTACCCCCATTGGTTGAGCGTTGAATACCACCACTTCTGGTAGCGGCCAAAACAGTTCCTGAAGAAGTCACTACAATTTTTTGAATATAGTCAAAAGTAGAACCTGTTGTACTGGATAATTGCGTCCAGCTTGTTCCGCTATTGGTTGATTTAAAAATACCGTCACCTTTAATCGCATCGAGGTTAAACCAGCCTTCACCGGTGCCAAAATACATGGTTGTAGTTGTGCCCGGGTCGTAAGCCAGACAAGTGATAGCAAGATTTGCCATTAAATCATTGACAGGCGACCAAGATGGATTTTTCACGGTTATATCGGTCGTTTTCCATAACCCTCCACCGACACTACCGGCAAATACCGTTTTTCCTGTTGCATCATTGGGATCAATCATAATGGCCCGGGTGCGACCGCCAACATTATCAGGGCCTCGCTCTTTCCAGCTTATACCCGATATGGCGGCCCGGCTGTGTTGATGACTTTTGATATATGCCATAGCGCTTTGTAATCGCTCTCGAGGGACTTTACCCAATGCCGGGTCCATGGTATGCCCAAACTCCTGCTTTATTGCCAAGTCCATTCTGTCATACATCGAAATGGTTTCGTCTTCATTTTGAGTTTTCCAAAACGGTTTCAGCTCGTGTTTTGAAGAAAAAAAATAAGCAAATACCAACAGACTTATAAAAAAGGTATACCCTATATAGTATATTTTAAAGGATTTCATTAAACACTTAATTAATAGTATCGTAAAGGGCTTCACTGATTGCTTCCTGCCTGATGCTCATATCTGTAAGGAGTTTATCGTAGATATCAAGCAGCTTTTCGGGCTTTGACTCATAATAATCAAGACTTTGGCTAAATTGTACAGAATCGGTTTGGTGAATCCGGTAGATTACATCATAATAATAATTTAACCATTGAGTACTCAAATTTGTATTCATATGTTGATTAAATACGTATGCCTCGGCAAGATGAATATCCTCAAGAACAGGTATCATCTTTTCGGTTTGCAAAATGTTGTTTGCAGGCTTACCTTTGTTGCCTGAACAGGCCGGTAGAAGCATCAAGATTAAAACGATTGACAAATACTTTTGCATAGGTAGAAAAAGCAAAGTTACAGATTTTAGTGCATTAAATCCAGATGAACAGCAATAGCCATTATAAAATCATTCTTAAAAACGCCCGAAAAGCTAATGCCCGTTTGGTGGCTGTGTCAAAGACAAAACCGGTAGAAGCCATTTTGAAGCTTTATGAAGAAGGACAACGCCTTTTCGGTGAAAACAGGGTTCAGGAAATCCTTAAAAAGCAAGACTTGCTTCCTAAGGATATCGAATGGCATATGATTGGTCATCTTCAACGCAACAAAGTAAAATATATCGCACCATTCGTTGCTATGATTCATGGTGTTGACCAAGCAAAACTATTGCAGGAAATCAATAAACAAGCTGCCAGAAACAATCGTGTTATTGATTGTTTATTGCAAGTTCATATAGCCAAAGAAGATACAAAATTTGGATTTTCCGATAGTGAATTGATTGATTATCTTGACAGTGGATCGTGGAAAGCTTTTCAAAACATCAGAATTTGTGGGTTAATGGGTATGGCTACCAATACGGATAATGAAGATCAAATCCGTTCAGAGTTTAACAGCTTATACAAACTATTCCAATGTCTCAAGCAAAAGTATTTTAAATCAGACCAAGCATTCTCAGAACGATCCATGGGTATGTCGGGTGATTATAAAATTGCACTTGAATCAGGCAGCACTTTAATCAGAATAGGATCGGCCATTTTTGGTGCAAGAAATTGATTAAGCCATCATTTGAATAGCCATTTTGCCGGCCTGCAAAACTATTGATTGATCGATAGCTGAAAAATATTTTTCCTTTGATAGATATGCTAATAAGTTTTCTGTAGCAAGATTACCTATCAAATCATCTTGCGCCATAGGACAACCTCCAAAGCCTTTTATGGCCACATCAAATTGCCGGCACCCTCCCATAAAAGCGGCATGCACTTTTTCTTCCCAATTGTAAGGTGTTGTATGTAAATGAATACCAAAGCGTAGTTTAGGAAATTCAGCTATTAAGGTTTTAAGTAAGTTTTGAATATCAAAGGGTTTTGCCATGCCCACCGTATCGGCCAAAGAGATATATTTAACCCCCATTTGCATCAGTTGCTCAATCCAGACTATCGCAATGTCAGGATTCCAATGTTCGCCATAAGGATTGCCAAAAGCCATTGAAATATATACTACAAGTTTTTTATTCAACGAATCGCATTGGGTAATAATACCCGATACCCTTTTCATTGAATCTTCAATACTGCTGTTTAAATTTCTTAATTGAAAGGTTTCGGAAATAGAAAACGGAAATCCCAGATAGGAAATTTGATCAAACATGAGTGCATCTTTTGCACCGCGTTCATTCCCTACGATAGCTAATAAATCAGCTTTCCCTTCATCCCAATCAAGCCCTTTCAATACTTTGGCGGTATCCTTCATTTGAGGCACTGCCGAAGGAGCAACAAAACTTCCAAAATCAATAATATTGAATCCGGCTTTTAAGAGCAAATTAATATACTTGATTTTTATTTCTGTTGGAATCCAATCATGAATACCCTGCATGGCATCCCTAGGGCATTCTGTTATCATTACCGGGCTTTTATTCATTCAACGAAAATAATGAAAGCTTTCGAAAACCATGAACGATAAAAATTGGAAAGATTATTGCACTGATTAAGTCTTATTGTATTAATTTTACTTATTATCTTACTAATTTAGTAGTTATTATGAAAAGAACTTTACTCTCATTTGTGCTTATTTCTATTTCAATATTTATAAGCCAAACCGTACAATCGCAGATATCTAATTTGGGATTTGAAACATGGACACAGACCAATCTGTTCGAAAATCCGGACACTTTCACCACCTATAACGTACAGACTTATTTTTCCACCTTTTCAGCCAATACGACCAAAATAAGCGGGCACAGCGGCAATTATGCTGCCAGGCTGGAGACCATAAGCAATGGGACGGACACCATACCAGGGGTATTGATGCTTGGAAACATCGGCTCTAATGGATTCATCAGGTATCCGTTTAGTGGGCAAGCAGATTCGATAAAAGTTTGGTTACGTTATAATGTTATGCCTGGTGATACCGCTTTTATTGCCTGGTTACCATCAAAACTTGGCTTTCCGTTGGCTTTCGATATCATACCCATTACAGGAAGTCAATCTACCTTTACCCAATTTACTTTTGCCTTTACACATACTCCGGTAGCTCCAGATAGTGTATTATTGGTATTTACAAGTAGCAATTTCGATAGTCCTGTTCAAGGCAGCTGGCTCGAAGTTGATAATATTGAATTACCCGGAAGCAACCAGCAAATTCCTAATGCAGGTCTGGAGCATTGGAGTAATTTTTCTTATGAAGATCCAAGCGACTGGTGGACGACCAATTTGTTTCAGGTACTGGGTGGGCAGTCTCCATCAATTGTAAAGACCACAGATGCTCACTCTGGTAATTTTGCCTTAAGTTTAACTTCCGGAACAATTGATGCTTTTGGCGGTGACACTTTAACCTTACTCACAAATGGTAGTTTTGGTATCAATGGTCCGGAAGGTGGCGATGCATATTCTGACCGGCCGGTAAAATTAAGTGGGTACTATAAGTATACACCGGTTGCCAATGATTCGGCATTGGTATTAATGCGTTTGAGCAAATGGAATACGGCCAATAATATGCAAGATAGCATAGGCGGGGTTGTTGCTACCCTGGGACCTGCTTCAAGCTATACAAAATTTAGTTTAGATATCGGATACAACCTTAGCTATAATCCGGATACGGTTATTTTGGCTTTTGCTGCCAGTGATTATATTGATATCAATAATATATATCATCCGGGTAGCGAACTTATATTAGATGATCTGGCTTTCGAATTTCCAAACGGAGTTTCCCTGCCTGTAAAAGAAGCCTTATCGGGTACAATTGTATATCCCAATCCAAGTACCGGAACTTTGTATATCGATCTGAGTGGAAAAGGTGATGCTTCATCTGATATAAGATTGTATAATCTTATCGGTAAAGACATGACTAATCAGGTAATCAGCAATTATGATATGGCGAAAAATCGCTACTTACTGAATATTGAATCTTTAGAATCAGGAATATATATTTATATAATCCAAGAAAACGGAAAAACACATAGCGGAAAATTCACGAAGCAATAATCACCCTCTTTATTATAAAAAAAGCCCGTTTAAACGGGCTTTTTTTATAATACAATATTCACAATCCGTCCCGGAACGATAATGATTTTTTTAGGTGTTTTGCCATCCATCCATTTTCTTACGGAATCATTTGCCATAGCTACCTGCTCAATTTGTTCTTTATTCAATTCGCTACTCACCTTTATTTTGGTACGGGTTTTTCCATTGATTGAAACCGGATATTCAATGCTATCATCGTGTAAATACTGTTCTTCAAGATGTGGAAAAGCGGCATTGATAACAGAGTTCTTATGTCCAAGTAATGACCATAATTCTTCGCTCAGATGAGGAGCAAATGGAGCCAACAGGATGACAAATGGTTCCAGAACTTTTCTGCTGTGGCATTGTTGTGCTTTCAATTCGTTTACACAAATCATAAAAGCACTCACAGCGGTATTGAAAGAATATCGTATAATATCATCTTCTACTTTTTTAATGGTTCGGTGCAGTGTTCGCAAAGCTTCTTTGGTGGGTTGAGTATCATTTACCGTCCATATTCCATCTTTAGAGAAAAATAAATTCCATGTCTTTTTAAGAAACTTGAAGACCCCGTCAATGCCCTTGGTATCCCAGGGTTTGTGAGCTTCAATCGGACCCAAAAACATTTCATACATTCTGAAAGTATCGGCTCCATATTTTTCAATAATCTCGTCAGGATTCACCACATTATATTTCGATTTTGACATTTTCTCTACTTCTGCATCACATATAAAATGACCTTCTTCGAGGATAAATTCATAATCGACATAATCATGGCACCAAGCTTTATAGGCATCGATATCAAGCTGATTGTTATGGACAAATTCTACCGGAACGTGAACCGGCATGGTCTTATACTTCTTTTTTAAACCGGCCGACACCATTTTTTTCTCCCCGATGACCCGGTTGGCTATACTCGAAACCCCTTGAATCATCCCTTGATTAATCAGACAACGAAAGGGTTCATTGCCAGGAACAAAGCCTATATCAAATAAAAATTTATGCCAAAACCGGGCATACATCAGATGACCAACAGCATGTTCGGCTCCGCCAACATACAAATCAACATCCTGCCAATAATCTAGGGCTTTCTTAGAGGCAAAACAGTTATCGTTATGCGGGTCCATATAACGCAGGAAATACCAGGAAGAACCGGCATAACCCGGCATGGTATCGGTTTCCCGCAGGCTACCATCACTCAATTTCACCCAATTATTCATATTCGCCAAAGGAGATTCACCCGAACCGCTTGATTTGAAGGATGACATATCGGGCAATTCAAGGGGTAATTCATTTTCGTTCAGTGCATAAGGAATATTATCGCGATAAACGATAGGAAAAGGTTCTCCCCAATAACGCTGCCGGCTAAAACCGGCATCACGCATACGATAGTTTATTTGCTTTTTACCCAGACCTCTTTTCTGAATTTCTATCAACATTTCAGGAATCGCCTCTTGTACATCGAGGCCGTTGAGTATTTCCGAATTTATCATTTTGCCGGTTTTATCATCATAGGATGCTTTTGTAATATCGGCACCATCAACTACCTGTACAATCGGTAAATGAAAATATTTTGCGAAAGCATAATCCCGTGAATCATGGGCAGGAACGGCCATAATGGCTCCGGTACCATAAGCGGCAAGCACATATTCGCTAATCCAAACCTGAATTTTTTTATTGGTAAATGGATGAATACAGTAGCTACCGGTGAAAGTACCTGTAATATGATTTACATCAGCTATACGGTCGCGTTCTGACCGGCTATTCACATAAGCCTGATATGCTTTTACATTATCCTGATATTCAGTAGTAGTAATTTCTTTTAGCAGGGGATGTTCAGGGGCAAGAACAATAAAAGTAGCTCCATAAATCGTATCGGGTCTGGTAGTAAAGACTTCGATAGCATGTTGATTACCGTCAAGTTGAAAATTCAATAAGGCTCCTTCTGAACGGCCAATCCAATTGCGCTGCATATCTTTCATGGCATCGGTCCAGCGAAGTTGATCCAAATCGTTTAACAAACGTTCGGCATAGGCCGTAATTCTCAAAAACCATTGTCTCATTAATTTTTGAACAACCGGAAAACCACCCCGTACCGATAAACCGTCTTTTACTTCATCATTGGCAAGCACGGTTCCCAGCTCTTCACACCAGTTTACCTGAGTATGCGATGTGTAAGCAAGCCGGTAGTTTAATAAAATAAGCTGTTGTTCTTTTTCAGTCATAGATTGCCATTCGGTGGCCGAAAATTTCTTGACTTCATTTGCAGCGGCATGAATATTTTTATTGCCTTCCTTTTCAAAGCGATTAATCAAATCTTTTATCGGTTCGGCTTTATCGGTATCCAGATTATACCAATGTTTGAATAGCTTAAGGAAAATCCACTGTGTCCATTTGTAATATTTTGGATCGCTGGTACAAACTTCACGGTTCCAGTCGTAGCTGAAACCCATCAATTTTAATTGTTGCTTATAGCGGGCGATATTAATGGCTGTTGTAAGTGCAGGATGTTGACCTGTTTGAATGGCATATTGTTCGGCAGGAAGACCAAATGCATCGAAACCCATCGGATGCAATACATTAAAACCCTTTAATCGCTTATACCTTGAGTAAATATCGGCCGCTATATAGCCTAAGGGATGGCCTACATGCAAACCGGCCCCCGATGGATAAGGAAACATAACCAAAGTATAAAATTTAGGCTTATCAGCATTATTTTCCACCAGGTAAGTGTCATGCTTATCCCACCATTTTTGCCATTTATTTTCAATCTCACGCGGTGAATAGTCCATACAAAATAATTAAGCCCTAAAATTACATAATCTTTAATTTGAACCTTCAAGCAATGAATATAAAATAGCCAATGCTTTAAACAAAGGGTTTTCCACATGATAAATGATTATGGGTACGTTATTTTATTTTCTACTTTTATCGCAAAGTAAGTAAGCTAATGTCGAAGCGGATTGGGATAAAAACACCTAAAAAATCGAAACCAAGTTATTTGAATGCCATATTGATGACCGGTATCGTACTATTTGTACTGGGCATAAGCGGCATGATTTATCTTCATTTCAAAGCTTTTACCAATCTGGTAAAAGAAAATATACAGCTTAGTGTGTATTTTGGTTTATCAAAGAGTGAAATTGAAATAAAACAAATACAAAAGCGGATTGAAACCGAGTCTTTTGTGAAATCCTGTCAATATATTTCGGCTGATGATGCCCTTCAGGAATACATCAGTAAGTATAATGAGGATCCTGAACAATTTCTTGATTTTAACCCATTGCCTGCTTCTCTTGATTTATATCTCAATGCCGAATATGTGAATCCCGACAGTATGGCTGTTGTGGAACAGTTATTAATGGATAAATATCATTTCAACCGGTCTCAGATAAAGACAGATCGGGATTTGGTTTATTCGATTGACCATGATTTTGGTCAGGCCGGGTTGATTATTGGCGGAGTAGTCATTATTCTATTGATTATTGTAGTGCTCATGATTGACAGCAGTATAAAACTTGCCATGTACAGCAACCGTTTTTTACTCCGGAATATGCTATTGGTCGGAGCTAATCGAAGTTTTATTACAAGACCATATACCAACAGGGCCTTGCTCAATGGCTTACTGAGTGGTCTTTTAGCCGATATGGCTATTCTGGCTACTTTATATGCTGCCAGAAATTATTTTCCCGATATTAGTCTTTTGCAGGATTTAAGCTTATGGGTTATTTTGTTTGCAAGTGTAATTACCTTGGGTATGTTTATTTCCTGGTTGAGTACTTACCGTGCCGTGAACCGTTACCTGCATATGAAACTGGAGGAATTGTATTGATATTAGGAGGAAAAAACTTACTTTTATCCTCCTCATTAAAGTATTAATTATAAAAGCTTTTGGAGTTTTTTTCCAATAATCCTAAAACCAATTATATTATGAAACAAGTAATTTTTGTAACAATAGTGCTTCCTTTTCTATTGGTGTCGTGCAGTAGTTCGGAGCAATCCGACAATCAAAGCACTGCGGCAGATTCTGTTCAAGGCAATACAGAACAGACCAATCCTGCAATAAATAGCAATACGTTTGTAAATAAAGCCGGCAACTTCCAAATTTTGTTTCCTGGTCAACCGGTTGAAACATTTGATACGGTAGCTACTCAGGTTGGTATGATAAGTTACCACACTTTTTTATATGAAGAAAGTGCTGACCGTGCCTATATTCTTGTTTATGGAGACTATCCTGAGTCACATATTGCTGCCACACCAAGCGATACTTTATTGGAGAATGCGAAAAAAGGCTTGTTAAGCGGAATGGAATTAACACTTAGCGAAAATGACAAGCAAATAGAAATAGAAGGATACCCGGGTATATCTTTTGCCTCTAATAATGGAAGTTATTTCATTCAATATCGCATATATCTTGTAAACAACCGGCTGTTTCAGGTTGGAAACATCAATAATTTTTCATATTTACCTCAAGAAGAATCAAATGCCTATTTTTCATCTTTTGCATTACTGCATTAAGTGTTTTTATTATGCGATGACCCCATGCTGAAAGAAGCTTTAGGTTTAGGCTTCGATTAACAATTTAAATCTTTTCTCAAGTGGATTCGCGGCATCCATAAGCATGGCAATTAGCTGATCGCCATAGCGAGCGTAGTACATAGAGAAATTGTGTTTGCGTTCCTGCAGGATATTGGCCGGAAACAATGCTTTTTTTACGGTCTCAAGGCGTTGGATATCAATGCTTCGCCTTTGCTTTAATGCTTTCATTATTTTGTACTCTAAATTTTCTAATTCTTTCATGCTGCGATTCAAGGCTCCTTCCGTGGCTCCTTTCAGGCTTTTATCAATCTCCGAGGCTTTTTGTTTAATAGCAGAATACAAATCTTTTAAGCATTCTTTTTCTTTGATTAATTGCCATGAATCCGCATTCTGGTTTAGCAATACCTCTTTTATCATTGCATCGCTTTCTTTAAAAACGGAATTCCATGGAATTTTCAGGGCATCAAATTTTTTAGCAATTTCTTTAGTGACAATGGTGAAAGAATCGCGCAAGACAAGCATCGGATAAGCAATATCGTGTGCATCAAATAAAGCTTTGAGTTCCAACCAGTAAGACAGTTCTCC
This sequence comes from Bacteroidota bacterium, assembly GCA_024276745.1. Taxonomy (GTDB): domain Bacteria; phylum Bacteroidota; class Bacteroidia; order Chitinophagales; family S012-47; genus JAJRWN01. The sequence continues at coordinate 55,493 of JAJRWN010000006.1, read as the reverse complement.
GGCTCCACCGATAAATACCAGATTAGGCAATATTTTTTCTTGATATAATGGGCGCAGAATTACATTTGGACTAAATCGTTGGGGATAATTTTCCAGTTCCGTTTGCAATTCAGTCTTAGAAAAAGTAATTGTAGTATTCAATATTTTATAGCGATCTGTTGCTTGATGATAAACAATCCGTTCACGCATGTCGGTTTTCATGTAGAACAAGTTAATATCGCGTGGATTGGCCTGCACTTTATAATCATGACTCAGCAATTGAAGCGTATCTTGCATAAGCTTGCTTGTATCGCGTTGAAACAAATCACGTTTCATCACATCAACAAAAGCAGCTTTCATTCTTTTGTCATCGGCATCAAAAATAAGGAGTCCGTATTTCCCAAATAAAGCATGGAGCCAGATACGGGTAGCTTCATTAAAGTTTTTATGATTAGTTGGGGAATATGCCCCGGAAAACAAACTTATTAGTTCAGTGGCATACTCAGAACCTTGAATTATTTTATTGAATTCTTTTAAAACAGGTGCCAAAGAAGCCATAGACATACGGCCTACAGGACCTGTATTATTGGGCGGTTCCCAACGAAGGGTTCCGGCAAAAAGATGTGCATGATTTACTTCAGGGAAATCATGATCTTCGCCACCTAACCAGAAAAGCGGTACAAAGTGATTATCCGGATATTCGATATTTAATTGAGCAGCCAGTTTGATACTCGAAATGATTTTATAAATAAAATACATTGGGCCACCAAACAATAAGGGCTGATGTGCCGAAGTAATACAAAAAGTACTGGCATGCTTTAGCGCACTGATATTATGTTCAACCTTGCTCAATTTTGTAAGCTTTTGATATTGTTCGATCAGTAGATCAAGCAGTAATTCCCTGTTGGGTTGATTGCTGTTTCTATCAGCTATAAGCTCCCGGATTGAGCTGCTTTGTATAGGATACTTATACAAACCGGAAAGCTTTTCATCTGCATCAAGATAATCGTTAATAAGCCTGGAAAAACGGCTTGTTTCGCGATAAGTATATTTTTTAATTTCCACTAAGTGATTTTTTTTGCAAAAAGATCAAAATCAGATACATCTGTAATTTTGGCTTGTACAAAATCTCCAATCCGAAGGTAGTCATCTTGTGTGGAAATTAAAATTTCGTTATCTACTTCAGGGCTGTCAAATTGACTACGACCGATAAAATAATCACCTTCGCAACGGTCGATAAGGACTTTGAGTACCTCTCCAATCCTGTTTTTATTTTTCTCGAAAGAAATTTCTTGTTGAAGAGCCATGAGCCTAGCGGCTCTTTCTTCTTTCAAAGGAGTGGGTACATCATCTTTCAACGCAAAGGCCGAAGTAGATTCTTCGTGAGAATAAGTAAATACGCCAAGCCGGTCGAAACCGGTATCGGCTACAAATTGCAGTAAATCATTAAATTCAGATTCTGTTTCGCCAGGAAAACCAACAAGCATAGTGGTTCTCAGTGCTATATTGGGTACGGCTTTTCTTATTTTTTCAATCAATAACTCTTGATCGTGCCGGTTTGAATTTCTTTGCATCCTTTTCAAAACGGCATTATTAGCATGCTGAAACGGAATATCCAGATATTTACAGATATTATCATATTCATTAATAACCGGTAAGATATTTAGGGGAAACTGATTCGGATAGGCATAATGCAATCTAATCCATTCGATGCCATCAATACCAGCCAGTTGCCGAAGCAAGGAATCAAGCATCCGTTTTTTATAAATATCGAGGCCATAGTAGGTAAGTTCCTGAGCAATCAGGATAAGTTCTTTAGTACCCTTTGAGGCCAGATTTTGTGCTTCAGACAAAAGAATTTCGATGGTTTTCGACCGGTGTTTACCTCGCATAAGCGGAATGGCACAAAAAGCACAAGTGCGGCTACAACCTTCGCTGATTTTCAAATATGCGTAATGACCGGGAGTACTTAAAAGGCGTTCGCCCAGCAATTCTTTCCGGTAATCGGCATTGATATATTTCAGTAATTGAGGTAAATCGGCCGTACCAAACCAGGCATCAACATCTTTGATTTCTGTTTTTAGTTCTTTAGCAAATCGTTGACTGAGGCAGCCGGTGACAATCAGTTTATTGAGTTTACCTTTATTTTTTAAAGCTGCAAATTCAAGTATCGTATTGATAGATTCTTGCTTGGCATTATCGATAAAACCACAAGTATTAATAATTACAATATCGGAATCCGAATCCGAGTCATGCATAATATCGTAATCATTGCTTTGCAACTGACGCATCAATTGTTCAGAATCTACCAGGTTTTTGCTACAACCCAGTGTAATAACATTTACTTTTTTTTGCTTTGAGCTACTCATGCCAAATCATTCGCTAAAAAGGGCATCAATAAATTCTTGCCGGTTGAAAACCTGTAAATGATCCATGGCTTCACCCACTCCGATATATTTCACCGGAATACTAAATTGATCGGCAATACCTAGAATAACACCTCCTTTAGCCGTACCGTCAAGTTTAGTGATTGTAAGGGCATTAACTTCGGTTGCTTTAATAAAATGTCTGGCCTGTTCAAGTGCATTTTGTCCGGTAGATGCGTCCAAAACCAACATGACTTCATGTGGTGCATCAGGAATAACTTTTTGCATAACATTTTTCACCTTCGACAACTCATTCATCAAATTCACTTTATTATGCAGCCGGCCGGCCGTGTCGATAATCACAATATCCGCATCTTTGGCAAGGGCCGATTTTACCGTATCGAAAGCGACTGAAGCCGGATCAGAACCCATTTCTTTTTTTACCAAAGGCACATCTACCCGGTCGGCCCAAATTTGCAATTGATCGATAGCGGCAGCCCTGAAAGTATCGGCAGCACCCAACAATACACGGTATCCTTCCTGCTTAAAACGGTAGGCCAATTTGCCGATGGTGGTGGTTTTGCCCACACCGTTCACCCCTACAACCATAATCACAAAGGGTTTGATATTTTTGGGAATCCGGTACGATTCAATATCTTCAGTATTATGCTCACTTAACATAACACTTATTTCATCGCGCAAAATGGTATTGAGTTCAGAGGTATTGATAAATTTATCGCGGGCCACTCTCCGTTCTATTCGATCAATAATTTTCAAACTGGTGTCAATGCCAACGTCAGAACTAATTAAAATATCTTCAAGATGATCGAGAAAATTAGTATCAATTTTGGAATGCCCTGCAACAGCTCTTGTAATTTTTCCAAAGAATCCTTCCCGGGTTTTTTGAATACCTTGTTCCAGATTTTCTTTATCTTTTGTATTGAAAATTTTATTAAATAATCCCATGGTTTTAGCTCAGGCATAAAATAAAAAAGCTCCGCTTTGATCAGCGAAGCTGTTTGTTTTCAGCTATTCAGTTCAGACAATTTAGTTTGCTTCGCTGATGGTTTGCTTTACATTGTCTTTATGAACAATGGTTTCTTTATAGGTATATGCACCTGTTGTAGGAGATTTTACGGCTACAATTACTTTTACGTAGTTTTTACCTCCACCTGACTTACCCCGGTTTACCCGTGAGTTTTTACTTACTTTGGCCATAACGTTTATTTAATTTCTTTATGAACAGTTACCTTTTTTAGAATTGGGTTGTATTTTTTTAACTCAAGTCTTTCTGTGGTATTTTTCCGGTTTTTTGTTGTAATATACCTGGACGTACCGGGCATACCTGAACTTTTATGTTCTGTACATTCGAGTATAACCTGAACGCGGTTGCCTTTTTTCTTTGCAATATTATTAAATTATTCTGTATGCTTTAAATATTGATTGAAAGACCTTTTTTACGTAAATCACGCAAGTATGCAGTAAATCCTTTCTTACTGATGGTGCGTATTGCGCTAGTCGATACTTTCAAAGTAACCCAACGGTCTTCCTCCGGTATATAAAAACGTTTCTTTTGCAGATTAGGATAAAACTTTCTTTTCGTCTTATGATGACTATGAGAAACCGAGTTTCCGCTTATTGGTCTCTTTCCTGTTAATTGACAAACCTTCGACATTTTCTTTTGTTTTCTAAATTGGAGTGCAAATATCGGTATTTTACCTGGTAATTACAAATACCTTGTGCGATGTTTTTTTCCTGTTGATAAGTAATAATTGTCTTTACAATGCTTCACTCATCGATTAAAAGTTATTTAATTTTTAGGTTTCATCAAAAAGGCTTTTAAGAATGGGTTCAAATCACCATCCATTACAGCCTGGGTATTCCCTGTTTCATGTCCGGTACGCAAATCTTTTACCATTTTGTAGGGATGCAGCACATAACTTCTGATTTGGGAGCCCCATCCAATACTTTTTTTTGTGCTTTCAACTTTATCTCGGGCTTCATTTCTACGGCTGATTTCTTGTTCATACAATCTCGACTGCAAGAGTTTCATGGCTTTCTCTTTATTTTGCAGTTGCGAACGTTCTTGCTGGCATTCTACTACAAATCCGGAAGGTATGTGGTGCAATCGAACGGCAGTTTCTACTTTATTCACGTTCTGACCTCCCTTTCCTCCCGATCTGAAAGTATCCCATTCGATATCAGCAGGATTAATTTCAATTTCGATAGAATCGTCAACTAAAGGATATACAAATACCGAGGCAAAGGAAGTATGTCTTCTTTTATTGGAATCGAAAGGTGATATTCTTACCAGGCGATGTACTCCGATTTCACCTTTCAGGTAACCATAGGCAAATTCACCGGCTATTTCTATCGTTACCGATTTCACACCGGCTACATCGCCATCAACACGGTCGAGTTCTGCAACTTTATAATTATTTTTTTCGGCCCACATGGTGTACATCCGCAAGAGCATACTTGCCCAATCGCAGGATTCGGTTCCTCCTGCCCCGCTGTTGATGGTCATTACGGCATCAAGTGCATCTTCTTCTTTGTTGAGTGTAGATCGAAATTCAATATCTTCAAGTGCTTTAATTGCTTCAAGATATTTTTCTTCCACTTCTTCCTCACTGGCATCACCCTCTTGCTGAAACTCAAGTAATACGCTCACATCAGCTACAATTTCAGATACCAAATGATAGGCATCAATCCAATACTTATGTTTTTTTATTCTTCGCAGTACCGATTCCGCATTTTTCGAATCATTCCAAAATGTATTGCTTGCCGCTTGTTCAAGCAAATCGTGCACAATCGATTCTCTGTTACTCAGGTCAAAGATACCTCCTGAGGGCTTCAAGCCGGGCTTGAATAGATTTTAATTGTTCGTTGGTCATAATTTCTTATTAGGCTTGCAAAATTGATTGATTTTATTTTATCCGTATTAGTTTTTTGAAAGTTTTTATTCAACAATTTGGATTCTCTTAATAATTCATTGACTTTTGCAAATCGTAGCCCTTCATATTTTATTCTATTAACTTATTTTGCTTATTTTTAATATGAATATTATATTAAAAATGATTGAATTTGAATAAATCATATCAATGATAAAAAAACATGGATGGCTAAGAGAAGTGGTGGAGCAAACCAATAGGGTGGCTAAAGTTGGTGGTTGGGAGTATGATTTGGGAAAAGAAAGAATGATTTGGACTTCGGAAACTTACAAAATTCACAATATGCCGCCTGATTATATACCAAACGGCAAAGAATCATTAGCATTTTATCATGCAGCAAGTCAATCCATTATAAGAAAAGCCTTTAAATCACTCATTAAAAAAGGTAAAAAGTTTGAATTGGATTTACAACTTAATCCTTTTCAAAAGAATACCATTTGGGTAAGGACAAGCGGAAAAGCTAAAAAGAAAGCCGGAAAGATTGTTAGTATTTTCGGAACCATTCAGGATATTACGGAACAGAAGGAGAAAGAAATAGAACTTAATTTCAGCCGGATGTTGGCCGAAGATACCGCTACAAAGCTTCGAAATATACTTGATAATTCTACCGAAGCCATCATATTGATATCGCCCGATCTTAATATATTGGAAATCAATCAACCGGCAAAAGTTTATATCAAACAAATTTTTGGTAAAAGTCCTGCTCAGGGTGATTCTCTTATTGATTATATCCCATCAGAAAATATTTATGATTTTAAAAACAGTATTGCCAACTGTTTGTCGGGTGAGCACATAAAGCTTGATTATAAAGCAAAATTCAAAAACAGGAAATCCAAATGGTTTGAATTGTCTTATACCCCTGTTTTAAACAAAAACAAGCAAATTATTGCCGTATATTTTTCGGCACATAATATTCAGGATCGCAAAGAAGAATTAGAAACCTATCGCATCACTCAGGATTCGTTTAAGAATATGATTGAGAATGCACCTGTTCCTATTTTGGTACATGTTGACTTAAAAGTTGTTTATGCCAATCCTGCAGCGGCCCATGCCTTTGAAGCAGATAACTTTGAAGACTTGATTGGAATGAATGTACTCAGCTTTGTTCATCCCGATTCTTTGAATTTTGTAAAGCAAAGGATTGATAAGATGTACAGAAACGAAGCAGATGCCCGCTTGGTACAGGAGAAATTACTTACTATTAAAGGCAATATCATTGAAGCAAGAGTGTATGGAACCCGGTTTCATTTTTTGGGAAAAACCAGTTCATTGGTAATGTTTTTCAACAAGGAACTAAGCAGTTTAACCATTAGAAAATAAGTATTTTCTTAAATAGACGATGATAGCGGGTGTCTATTTCAATCAAGTATAAACCCGGTTTCAGCAAACTGCAATCCATGCTAAAATCGGATAATTCTTCAAGCCTGTAAGTCATCATCATCTCACCATTCAAATTGTATAGTTTTATATGCGCTGATTCAGGAATATCGGAATGAATCAGGATTTGATCAGAGGCAGGATTTGGAAACACCCGGATGCGCAATTGATTATGCCCATTATATATTCCTGTACCAATACCACCAGCAATAATTACCGGAATTTCTACATGGTTCAAGGCAGAAACATCAGTGTTAAAGTGCATGGTATCGAGTTTAGCAAAAGTATCTGTCATTACGTACTGAACAAGTGCATAATCTGATTCACCGGGGTCAATGATGCCCGGTTCCGAGAGCACAGAGAAAAGGCCGCTGCCCAACTGAAAACCGGATAAGTTCACCGCTGTATTACCATCGTTTACCATCACAAAGCGAAACAAAAGCGTATCGCCCAATTGCCCCGGCAGGAATTCTATGGTATCTGAAGTAAGCTCCAGGCTATGAACAAGCGGAGCCGTAGATGTGGATATAAAAGAATGAATACGTTCAACAAACTCCGGATGATCGATAAAGGGATTTCTATTGTGCTGAAAAGATTGAATATCATCGCAGCGTTTCTGCTCAACCGGTCCGGGCAAATAAGTAAGACACCATTGTTTCAAGATATTTTGATCTGCCATTGAGACAAAACTTCCATAGTTTTTGTAGCGAATCAGGAAATACAACATCGAACGTGCCGTAGGTCCTTTTTGCTCATCTCTGGGTTCAAATTTGCTATTACTCGATTTAGAACCTCCCTGTTGCCAGCTGGGATTATTTACCTTACCGAATGGTTTGCTGCCTCGCTCGGCATTGGCTGCCACATCGCTGGGATAGAGATGAAACAAATCTGATTTCATCGGTTCCTGTGAGTTAAACTTTCCTTGTGGGAAAGTGTGTTCGGTATTTACGTTATAATTACTGTAAGCATTTTGCCGTGAAGAATAACCTGATACCGTTTTCCCAATATAAATGCAGTCTAATGTATTCTGAGTGGCTCCTTGCCCATTCACTTTCTGATTATCAATAATCATAAACATTTTATCGCGGGCAGTATTATACCCCAAACTGGTTTGACCGCTAATCAATGTTTTAAGTGCATTCTTTAAATTTTGTTCACTCAATCCTTGTGTACATTTATAATAAGTACCGGTATATTTTCCGGTTCCTTTTAAATCAACGGCCAAATTGCCTTCACCCGCACGGCTGAATAAAACCAATTCACTATTATAATCAATATTATGTCTGGGATGAAAAATTACCGGAAGAGATACTGTTTGTCCCGGCAATATATCAAACTGATTCAACAATGTTTCAAAACCGGTATCGTAAACCAAGGTTTTGTTGATCTTCATTATCGTTCCGCTATTGTTGCTTAGCAGCAAAAACAGCGTATCTGTTTGGGTTGTAAGTGTAGTATCGAAATCCAGCATATTGCTATTTACAGTTAGTTTTTGTGCTTGACCTAAGGATGTAAATACTATAAAACAGAATATGGAAAGTAGTGTACGGTTCATGTTTTTCATTCTTGGTAACTTTGTGCAAAAGTAGCCATTAATTATGGAGCTAAACAGCCTCAGTGCCATATCGCCAATAGATGGCAGATATCGCAATAAGATCAATGTATTATCTACCTGGTTTTCTGAATTTGCCTTAATCAGATACCGGGTTAAAGTTGAAGTTGAGTATTTTATTGCTTTAACTTCCATATTGGATGAATTAGCCGATTTTGATAAATCCCTGATTGATGCATTACGTAATATTTACCAGGATTTTACCATGGATGATGCCCAAAGGGTAAAACAGATTGAACAGGGAATTAATCACGATGTAAAAGCAATAGAATATTTTTTGCAGGAAAAATTTATCCAATTAAAATTAAACAAGCACATTGATTTTATTCATTTTGCTTTGACCTCGCAAGACATCAACAATACGGCTCAACCTATGGCATTAAAAGATTTTTTGTTTGGGCATTATATTCCCGAGCTGAAAGCATTGTTGGAAACTATCGGTCAATTGGCCGGAAAATGGATGCAACAGCCTATGCTTGCACACACACACGGACAAGCGGCAAGCCCCACATCGGTCGGAAAAGAAATGCTGGTATTTTCGAGCCGGATTGAAAGTCAGTTGGAAAGTTTGGAACAAGTGCCATTACAAGCAAAATTTGGAGGAGCTACCGGAAATTTTAATGCTCATTTCGCTGCATATTCCAATATCAACTGGGTGCTTTTTGCCAATGATTTTATTGCTAGTCTCGGTCTTATACGCCAACAAATCACCACACAAATTGAACATTACGATCACCTGGCTGCCCTATTGCAAAATATGGGACGCATCAATACTATTCTGATAGACCTATGCCGGGATTGCTGGACTTATATTTCGATGGAATATTTCAGACAAATACCCCAAAAAGGAGAAGTTGGTTCTTCTACGATGCCTCACAAAATAAATCCTATTGATTTTGAAAATGCAGAAGGAAATTTTGGTCTTGCCAATGCCATATTTAGCCATTTAGCCAATAAATTACCGCTATCCCGTATGCAAAGAGATTTGACCGATTCAACCGTAATACGAAATATTGGAGTTCCTTTTGCCCACAGCCTGATCGGTTTTACTTCCTTAAAAAAAGGTTTGCAAAAACTTACATTAAATACTGAGAAAATAAATGCCGATTTGGATGCAAACTGGGCTGTATTATCAGAAGCTATTCAAACCATTTTAAGAAAAGCGGCTTATCCAAATCCCTATGAAGCATTAAAAACATTGACCCGGGGAAGACATAGCATCACTAAAGAAAACATACATGCTTTTATAGAAAGGCTTGAAATTGATGATTCGGTAAAACAAGAATTGCTAAGACTTACACCTTTCAATTATACCGGAAATGCCCTGCATTAAGCTTAAACAGGCCATCGAGCCAAGGCACTAATTTTCTGACTGCAAAAATCCTGATTCAGATACTTATAATAGCCGACCATGGCAATCATGGCCGCATTATCGGTACAATATTCCAAACGGGGAATAAAAGTATTCCATCCATTTTGCATCCCTACCCTGTTTATTTCTTTCCTCAATCGGCTATTGGCAGAGACACCTCCCGATATGGCTATCTCGCTAATTCCGGTTTCACCGGCCGCTTTCAGTAGTTTTTCAATCAATATTTTTACAATGGTGTATTGAACCGAAGCACATAAATCCGCTAAATTATTTTGTATAAAATGCTTATCTGTTTTTGTTTGTTTCTGCAAAAAATATAAAACTGATGTTTTTAAACCACTATAGCTAAAATTCAAACCATCTACTTTAGGTTCGGCAAATTTAAAAGCCAGTGGATTACCATTTCGGGCTTGTTGATCAAGCAAAGGACCTCCGGGATAAGGCAAACCGAGCATTTTGGCCGTTTTATCAAAAGCTTCTCCGGCAGCATCATCAATGGTACTGCCCAATACCTGCATATCAAGATAATCATTGACCTGTACAATCTGAGTATGCCCACCGGAAACCGTCAGGCATAAAAAAGGAAAAGCAGGTTTTGGGTTTTCAATAAAATGTGCCAATATATGAGCTTGCATATGATTTACATCCATCATAGGAATAGACCTGGCCAAAGCAAAAGCCTTGGCAAAACTTACACCGACCAATAATGAACCTAATAATCCGGGACCACGGGTAAAAGCAATAGCATCAATATCGAAAATCTTATAGCCTGCTTCATCAAGAGCTTCCTGAACTACGGGAATAATATGTTGCTGATGAAGCCGGGAAGCCATTTCAGGCAAAACACCTCCATATTTTTTATGTATCAGCTGGGTTGAAGTGATATTTGATCTGATCTTTGAATCAAAATAAACCGCTGCCGATGTATCATCACACGAAGATTCGATGGCAAGAATTATGGGGTTGTCATTCATACACACAGATTAATTCCGTAAATTTACGCGTTTATACTTTCTGCTAATAAAAGAATGAAACAACTTTACCGCATATCTCAATATTATAAGCGCATGGTGCTCTTTCTGCGCTATTCCGCCATTTCGGGATTTGGTATTGTGGTAATCAGCGTTTTGCTCTTACAATTTCCTGCGGTTCAAAATTATTTGGCAGCCAAAGTAATTCAGCGTATTGCTCATAATCTGCAAACGGAAATCAACTTTGAACATGTCAGACTGCTGGGAATGCACCGTATCGAAGTAAATGATTTGTATATGCTTGACAAGGAAAACGATACACTCTTTCAAAGCCATCGCCTTCAACTGGATTTCAGCTTTTGGCAATTATTTAAAAAAAATATACGCATCCATAATATTCAACTGGCCACTTCAAAACTAAATGTTTACCGGAAGGATAAGAAAAGCGGATTTAATTATGATTTTCTTTTGCAATCGAAGGTTCAGAAAACGAGCCAATCAAAAACATCGTGGAGTATCGAACTGCAAGATATTGATTTGGAAAAAACCTTTCTAAGCTATCGTGATTTGCCAGGGAATAATAACTTCCTTATTAAAATCCCTTCTATCCGGGCAGCATGCAACGAAACGGATATTGAAACACAAAAGCTTCATTTATCAAATTTAATGATTAATCGCAGTACTGTACAGTTTATCAGGCCGGCTGCCAATCTGCTGGTCTCATTGCATGATGATAAAACAACACCGGCAAGCCCAAAAGCCCTGATTCTCGACTCCGGAGCATGGGATATCCGGATTGATACGATTCAATTAAATGATCAATCGTTTTCATATACACAATATCCGATAAAAAATAACATTCAAAATACCATTGATTTCAATGATCTCGATGTACAGAATTTCAATTGTATGCTACAACACTTTCATTGGCTGGGCGATAGTATTGATGTAGTAATTAAACAAATTACAGCCAGAGAAAAGAGTGGATTCAAACTTATGAATTTGACCGGTTTTCTTCATCTGAATGCGCATCATGCCGTCATCGACTCGTTCTATCTGCTCACACCTCAAAGCGAAATCAAAAACCGGATAGCACTTCGTTTCCATTCGCTAAATGATTTTAGTGATATATTTAATAAAGTAAAATTTCACGGTAATTTCAATCATTCCCTAATTGCCATAAAGGACATAAAATATTTTGCACCCGACATTCAAAACGAGGGAATTCAGCGTATCAATTTAAGTGGAGAACTGAAAGGCAAGATTATTGATTTACGAGGAAAAAATATACATATTACCTACAACGAGCAAACTCAATTTGCCGGTAATCTTGAAGTCATCGGACTACCCAATATCAAAGAAACTTTTATAAATATTGAAGCCAAAGACTTCAGAACCAATTATAAAGAAATCAGTGCTTTGATACCCGGAATGCATTTGCCGGCCGAAGTACGAAAACTGGGGAAAATTAAATTTCAAGGTCAGTTTACAGGATTTATTAGCGATTTTGTAGCCTACGGTACTATGGAAACCGCATTAGGTAAACTGAAATCTGATATTAATATGAAATTTGATAAACAAGGCATACCTCAATATTCGGGCAATTTGGCAAGCAATCATTTTCAACTCGGACAATGGCTTGATAATAACTATATCGGCAGCATTGCTTTCAACAGTAAAATAATCGGCAGAGGTTTTGATTTTGAACGTATGGAAATGAATATTGACGGAGATATCGCTTCTCTGGAATTAAATGGATACAATTATCATCATGTAAAATTAAACGGCTCAATGAAGAAACGTTTTTTCTCGGGTATTTTAGATGTGAACGACCGGAGAGCCAATTTTGATTTTAAAGGCACCATTGATTTATCGCAATACGAACCGGTGTTCGATTTTAAATCGAATATAACATTTGCAGATTTATATGATTTAAACCTAAGCAAACAAGCCCTTCAAATAAAAACCAATGCCACTTTGGCTTTCAGCGGTATCGATCCTGACAATATGAATGGCAAAATTCAGTTTACCAATGCTTTCGTAAGCTCTCCTGAAGGACACTATAATATTGATACGATTTCGATCAACAGCACTACAAATAATCTCGGCAATTCGCTCAATATCCAATCTGATATTATGGATCTTAATCTGGATGGAGATTATCATTTAACACAAATACCCAATCAGGTTATGCATGTGTTAAACACATATTACAATCCTGATTCCATTGCTTCAAACAATCACCAAGATGATGTGGAATTTAATTTTACTTTGATAGTCAAGAAAAATTACAAAGCATTTTCCCTCCTCTATGACGGACTTAAAGGGTTAGGTGGAAGTTTTGTATATGGACATTTCAACAGCCAAAACAGAACAATTAGGATGGATGGTATAGTTCCGGAAATACAGCTTGGAAAATCAAGAAAAATGGAAAATGCCAATTTCTTAGTCAGAACCTATCACGACACGCTGAAATTGGCCGCTTCGTTTAGCCATTTTGTCATTGATGCTGATAATCGCCTGGGCAAAAGCCGGATAAAAGCCAATATATATGGAAACGAAGCCCATTTTAAATTAGAATCATCTAATAATAATATCGTCAACGATGTATCGCTCAATGGTGATGTTTATCGTAATCAGGACACATTGAATATCAGTTTATCTGAATCTACCATCGAACTGGCTGATAAAATCTGGGAGATTAATTCAGATAATCTGTTTAAATACTATGATGATGGAATTCAATTTGCACATTTCCAATTAAACAATTCGGGACAAAGCATAGATTTAAGCACAAAAGGTTCTCAAAAAAATTATACAGCCCTTCAACTCAAAGTGCATGAACTTGACTGTCAAACATTGACTCAACTTGCCGACTACAAAGATTATAGCATAAATGGCGTCATAAACGGAAATCTTAGGTTGCTGAATGTATTTGGAAAATCCTTCCGGATTATTCAGGACTTGCAAATCAAAAACTTTGGAATTGACGAGCAGGAACTGGGTATATTAGAATTACAAGGTGGGTATATTCCCTATATAAAACAAACAAACATAATTGCAAAACTCATACAGAAGGATACTTTACTTGATATCAATGGGGTAATAACCATGGATGAAAAGAAAGATAGAATTAACTTAAAAGGACATTTATATGAGCTTCCGGCATCCGCACTTAATCCATTTTTAAGTGGTATTTTATCCGATATGGCCGGAAGTTTATCCGGTGATTTTTCAATCGGTGGAAAAACGGATAATGTTGATTTGGCGGGTAATATTCTTTACCATAATGGAGGTGTTCATTTTGATTATCTAAACACAAATTACCGGATTGACACTTTACATTTATCATTAAACAAACAAAACATCCGCTTTGAGCCAAGCATGCTATACGATATGAATGGTATTTCTGCCCAGGTATCGGGCAATTTAATGCTTCCATCATTTAATAATTTGATATTCAATCATTTTGAAATTAAAACAGCCGATGATTTTCAACTTATGAATTTAGATATTGAAGATAATAATGACTTTTACGGACAAGCATATGGTGCCGCTTACCTTGATGTCAGTGGTCCGGTAGATGATATGAATGTTTATGTAAACGCCTCAACCGGAAACAACAGCAAATTGTTTATTCCGGTTACTTACGGTGGTGAATATGGCGATTATGATTTCATACAATTCCGGTCTGATACAAACGATAGCATGGTTCAGGAAAAGCTTCAGAAACATTTAAATAATCTACATCTTACCATGGATTTAGATATTAATCCAAAAGCTGAAGTTCAACTGATTTTTGATCTTCAGGCCGGTGACATCATCAAAAGCAGAGGTGATGGTAATATCAAGCTCGATATAAACACATCAGGTGATTTCAATATGTATGGAGCATACACAATTAAAAATGGATCATACTTGTTTACCTTAAAAGACATAATAAACAAGGAATTCTTGATTGAAGAAGGAGGAACACTTACCTGGACGGGCGATCCTTACGAGGCATTGCTTGACATCAATGCCATCTATAAAATAAAAGCTGCAGGCTATGATCTTTTTGCCAGTGAATCCAGTCAATTAAATGAGAATGAAATAAAAAAGCTGAAACAACCTACCCCACTTGATGTATATCTTAAAATGCGCGGAAGTTTATCAGCACCCAATATCAGTTTCGATATCAGGCAATCGGACATAAATTCCTACGCAGTTTCTAATCGGTTTAGCCAGAAATTACAAGAAATCAGAAGCGATGAGAATGAATTAAGCAAACAAGTTTTGGGCTTAATTGTTTTCAATAAATTCATACCGTCTGAAGTCGTAACAAACACAGGAAGCGGTTCTAATTGGAAATCGGCCGGTGTGAACACCATGACAGAATTTCTATCAAGCCAGTTATCTATGTATTTTTCCGACATGCTCTCAAAGTATGATATGGAAATTGATTTGAATTACAAAAACTATGAACTTGGCGATATTTCAAATACGAACAATTCGCTCAGCAGAAATGAATTAAATCTGGAACTTAGCAAAAAACTGGGTAGATTTAATGTAAATGTGGGAGGTAATTTTGATTTTGGAAATACTAATTCATCGGTAACGGCAACCAATAATCTGGCCGGTGATTTTGAAGTGGAATACAGTATTTCTGAGGATGGCAAATTCAGAATCAAAGGATTCAGGAAAAGTGATTACGATATATTTGAAAATGCGAATAAAAACAAAACGGGCATTGGGTTGTTTTTCAGAAAAGATTTCGATACAGCCGGTGAATTTTTTCAGCTGAGTAATGGTAAAAAGACTGCCAGTAAAAATGATGATAAACCCATCATTGATGAAATAAGCAGTTTTCCGGATTAAACAGAAAGTACTATTCTTTTTCTCCTTTTAAAATTTCATGACCCATTTTGTCTCTTTTGGTCTCAAGGTATTTCAGATTATATGGATTAGGTTGTATTTCAATGGGAACATTATCAACAATTTCCAAACCATAAGCTTCGAGGCCGATTCTTTTTTTTGGATTATTGGTAATGAGTTTGATTTTTTTTACATTCAGTGCACGAAGCATTTGAGCACCAATGCCATAATCGCGCGGGTCTTTGGCAAAACCTAATTTCAAATTTGCTTCAACGGTATCCAGTCCGTCTTCCTGCAAATGATAGGCATGCAATTTATTAAGCAAGCCAATTCCCCTTCCCTCTTGATTCATATAGAGTACAATGCCTTTACCTGCCTGATCAACCATTTGCATGGCTTGATGAAGTTGATCGCCACAATCGCAACGCATAGAACCTAAAATATCACCTGTCACACAACTGGAATGAACCCTTACCAGCACCGGTTCTGATGAATTCCATTCACCTTTCACCAGAGCAAGATGTAATTGCATATTAGTTAATTGCCGGAATGCAATCAGGTTAAAATCGCCATACTTGGTAGGCATTCGTACTTCTTCTTCTTTTTTTATTAATGTTTCATGGGTTAAGCGGTATGAGATTAAATCCTGAATAGAAATTAATTTCAAATCAAATTTTTGTGCGATTTTCTGTAATTGAGGTAATTTGGCCATGGTGCCGTCTTCATTCATGATTTCAACCAGCACACCGGCAGCTTCGAAACCGGCTAAACGGGCAAGATCAATCGTTGCTTCGGTGTGACCTGCTCTTCTGAGCACACCGCCTCTCATTGCCCGGAGTGGAAATATATGCCCGGGCCTTCCAAGATCATCAGGGTTTATGTCAGGATCAATCAGAGCTTGAACGGTTTTGGCTCTGTCGCTGGCACTAATTCCAGTAGTACATCCGTGTCCTTTCAAATCTACCGAAACAGTGAATGGAGTTTCATGTAAAGCGGTATTTCTATGAACCATTAGTTCAAGATTCAATTCATCACAGCGATCTTCAACAATAGGAGCACAGATTAAACCTCTTCCGTTCCGGGCCATAAAGTTAATGATTTCGGGAGTAACATTACGGGCAGCAGTAATAAAGTCACCTTCGTTTTCCCGGTTTTCATCGTCCACAACGATAATCAGTTTACCGGCTTTTATCGCTTCTAAAGCCTCTTCAATACTGTTCATTTTAGCGATTTCGCTCAATGGGTTGCCAGACATTAGTTTTAATTCCTTTTAGGTATTTGAAAAAACCGGCCAACAGAGCCAGATTCATTGCATAAAAATAATAGACAAATCTACTAATAACGAATTGTATGTTCAGCCATTGAAGCAGTAATTCAAGTAAAGGAATCAGCCACACGCCAAGCTGTGCCATAAATAGTATAAAATAAAAAGTATTGTAGCCGGCCAGTAATGCCCCGGATACAAAAAGGATAATTAAGAAAAAGGGACCAAACCACCGGAGTACTTTATGTGACCAAAAGCTAAACGGTAATTTCTTCCATACCGGCCATAGCATGCTTTTGTAGTACATCAGATTTTGATAATTACCGGCCGATATTCTTTTCTTACGAATAAATTCTTCCCTTACTTTGAATGATACATCTTCTTCTGCCAGAGCTTTGGGATTGCTGATTGCCTTATATCCCTGTTTCAATACATGCATGGAAATAAAGAAATCTTCCATCATAAAGTTTTTGGGTATTTCAGGCATGAGCTTAGTCCTTACGGCATAGCAGGCTCCAAAAGCGCCCATCATGGTACCCCATGCTTTTCCTTCATGATATTTTATCAGATTCTCCCGTTGTATATATTGTTCTTCCTGAAAAGCAATACCGTCATGATGTTTTCCGGTACTTAAAATATTTGCGGCAATTTGCCCGGTTGCCGGGTCTGAAAAACCGCTGACCAATTCCCTGATGGTATTACGAACAAACATAACGTTTGCATCTGTCATAATTAATATTCCGGCTCCGTCATTTTTGGCCAAAAGTGCCAGTTGATTGACAATGCCGGCTTTACCTGTTCTTTCTTCAAATCGCTTGAAGATTAGCCGGTTTTCTTGCTTTGCTATGGCAGATACGATCTGGTCAGTTCTATCGGTAGAAGCATCAGAACCAATATAAATTTTTAATTTCTCTTCCGGATAATCGGAGGAAAGAATGCTTTTAATTTTCTGCTTTATTACTTTCTCCTCATTATAAGCGGCTATTAATACAGCAATTTCAGGGGTATAATTAGGATTTGTAGTAAAATCTTGTTTCTTTTTTGAAGCAAGCAATGTCATCAAAAACGGATAAAACAGATAGCTGTGTAGCAGAACTGCCAGTGAAAGATAAAATAAAACAAGAAGAATGTTATACAGCATTCAATAAGCTTTTATAAAAATGAGTTAACTGCAGAATAATTTTTTGTATTGAATATTCATCTCTTACAAATTTGCTACCTGCTTCCGCAAGTTTAATCCGTAATTCATTACGATGCAAACAACTTGATATAGCCTCGGCAAAGGATTGTTTATCGTCAGCCTGCAATAAGTGAACACCGGCTTTCAATCCGGTGCCTTCCAAAGCCAGCGATGTGGCCACAATCGTTTTTCCGTAGGTCAATGCTTCAATGATTTTGATTTTAATACCTGACCCCGAAAATAATGGAATTAGAAACAAAGCATGATCGGCATAAAAAGATGAAGCATCGTCAATTTCGCCTAAAAATTGTATCCCGTTACCATTAAATTGTTTTATCCATTCCGGTGCATTTCTTCCGGCAATTAATAATTTTAGTTGCTTTTCCTGCTTTTTAAGTATTGGCCACACTTGGTGTACAAACCAGGATAATCCTTCCTGATTCGGTATCCAATCGAGAGCCCCAAAAATGCAGCAATCTTCTACCGGTTGGCGAATAATGTTTAAGGGATAATCCTTGATGTTAAGACCGGGTAGAATATTTGCCAATGGCTTCAGGCATCCATTAGTTTGAAAATATGTAGAATCTGTGGGTGAAATGGAGGCTATACCGTCAAATTGATTGATGGTATGAAGTTCAAAACGTTTTAATCTTTTAGCTTGAATTTTTAAATATATTTTTTTTAATAGATTTTTGGTATTGGCAGCAATTCTTTGCCAAATCAGATGCTCTACATTATGAGAACGCAATACAATCTTTGCCCGGCTGTATTTTCTAATAGTTTTAAGATAGATAGCCAGATGAATTCCTTCAGCCTGGATAATATCAAATTGATTTTTCTTCAATATCTGTATCAGCTTCTCCCGGTAAGTTTTACTGTCAAAACGGGTTATATGGTAAGGTTTCAGGCTTAATAGATTCAGAAAAGCTTTGTACATTTTTATGGAGGTATCATGCTCAACAAGATTAAAACTGATTATTGCTTTTAAATCTTCCGGATATGCATCGGCAGGATAATAATGTTTTGGGGTATTTAAAGCCAACACGCATATCTGATGACCCTGCTCGACAAGTCCCCGGCTGATTTGCAAAATAGCGATACTTTCGCCATCATTGGCAGGGTAAGGACTTTTTTTGCATAGTTGAAGTATGTTCATAAACAGATGCTCATGCAGCAAAGGGCAAATTTAGTATCCTTTGCTTCGATATTAAAGACAATTTAAAAATAATCGCAAGCATTTGGCAGGTCTCATTATATTTGCCTGAAGCAGAAAAACAAAAATGTACCGAAAGCTCAAAATAGTTGTAGTACTGCCTGCCTATAATGCAGCGTCAACCCTCGAAAAAACCTATCGTGAAATTCCTTTCGATATAGTTGACGATGTGGTATTGGTAGATGATGCCAGCACCGATCAAACGCCTGAAAAAGCAGAAGCATTGGGTATCAGACACATCATATTGCATGATAAGAACAAAGGCTATGGAGCCAATCAAAAAACATGTTACAAAACGGCACTTAAACTTAATGCAGATATCATCATCATGCTTCATCCTGATTATCAATACACACCCAAATTAATACCTGCCATGGTAAGCATTATTGCCGAAGGCTTATATCCTGTTGTTTTAGGCTCCCGGATTTTGGGAAATGGTGCAAAAAAAGGTGGCATGCCGGTATATAAATATATTGCAAACCGCTTGCTTACTTTTACCCAGAATTTATTGATTGGTCATAAATTATCTGAATATCACACCGGCTACCGGGCATTTTCAAAACAAGTATTTGATCATATTGATATTTGGGGGAATTCCAATGATTTTGTATTCGATAATCAAATGTTATCACAAATAATTTATGCCGATATTCCCATTGCAGAAGTAACCTGCCCGACAAAATATTTTAAAGAAGCATCGAGTATTAACTTTGCCAGAAGTACTCAATACGGTTTAGGAGTGCTTAAAGTATCGATGATGCATTTTATGCAAAGAACCGGATTGGCCAAATTCAAGCTTTACGAAAAAGTTCAATCAGGGAATAATTAATATTCCATTGTTTTTTTTCAAAAAACCACATGACAACAATACTGGTCAGACTGCCGATAATAGCACCGGCATAAACATCCATAAAAAAATGCTGACCAAGATAAACTCTTGAAAATCCTACTAAAGTTGCACAAATAAAGAAAAGCGGAACATAGTTTTTTTGTTTTATGAAGCATGCCAAACTTATAAAAAATGCAAATCCTGCAGCAGTATGTCCCGATGGAAAACTGTATAAATGATTTAACGAAGTATAGGGTACCGGATTTAATACAATACCCCGGTTTTGAAAAAATACTATCGGTCTGCTGAATCCTGTAAAAACAATTTGTTTAAAAAGTATAATAAGCAAAGCTGTAATACCTAAAATAATACTCAGTTTTAAAAAATATTCAAACTTAATGAAAGCTAATATCAGCAAGACAATACTCAATACCCAACCATTACCAAGCTGGGTAAAAAAGTAGAAAAAGCGGTTGAAAAACAATGACCGATGCTTTGCTGCCCAAAGCACATAATCACCTTTATCCGAATAGCTTAACAATATAGCTCCCAAAACAATCCATAGCAACAGCAGCAATAATATCCGGGCAAAATATGGTTTAAGAATTATCTTTATCATGCATGGAGTTTTTAAATAATTTTTTCAAAATCCTTTGATAAGTTTCTGATTGCAAAATAGATGAATCGTTCATGGCTTTGTAGGTAAGATAAAAGCCGACAGGAAGCAAAAATATGGTAGATAACCACATAGCATATTCAACCGGCAGGGAATTATTCTTGGCAAGGCTCTCTCCAATTTTGGATAATACCAAATATAAAATATAAAAAAGCACCGAAGCCACTAAGGGAAGACCGACACCACCTTTTCTTACAATGGCACCAAAAGGAGCACCAATCAGCAATAAGACAATACAGGCAATAGCAAGTGTATATTTACGATGAAGCTCAATAGCGGCTCTGGTCATATACATTAAATCATTTCTGTAGCGCGGTAAGATAGGCGATTGAAGTTGTGCTTTTATATTTCTTATCATGCTTAATGCTCTTGTTGCAGCATCCGATGATTTTCTTTTTTCGAAATAATGAACAATATCTGAAGCCAATAGTGTATCGTTTGCCGGTGCTTTGGCAAATAAAGTATCGGGATAGGGATTCATGAGCGAATCTTTCCAATGGTTCGAGCTTCTTTTTGTATAGAAATAAGGCAATAAAACCTTATCTACAGCTTCTTGCTGAAAGAGCATATCATCACTCAGCGAATCAATATATCCCTTTAGTTGAGGGATATTCAGCATGATATAATGTCCTTTGTACAAATCCTTATTGGTTCGTGCCATTTTAAAATCTGATAAATCAAGCACTTTTTCTAAAGTATCAAAATAAGTTTTTACATAGGTTTTCTGCTTACTACCGGTTTTTTGATTAGATAATATTTCATATTTAGCGCCATCTTCAAGCCTTAAAATCAGGTTTAGTTGATCGTTGGTAGTAAACATCAGTCCCGATTTGGCAACAATTATGGATTGATTTCTGCTATAGTCGGTATTATCTTGTATATAAACACCATAGATATGGCGGTTATCATCAGCCTTATGCTCAATTTTTATCACATAATTTTGAATATCATGATAGAAAACATCTTCCTTTATGTTTAATGCCGGTTTTTTGTGGGTGATATCAGCCAGAGTTGTATAAAAATTAAGATTGGCCGTAGGTAAAGCATAATTTGAAAAAGCAAGAGAAGCTGCAGCGAGCAATACGATACTGATAATTAGACCACGCATAAAACGGACTAAATGAATACCGGCCGATTTCATGGCCATCAATTCATAGCGTTCGCCCAAATTCCCAAAGGTCATAATGGAGGCCAAAAGAGTTGCAAGGGGCAAAGCAAGAGGTACCGTATTGGCTGATAAGTAAGCAACCAATTCAATAATAATATACCATTCCAGCCCTTTACCAATAAAATCATCAATATACACGTAGAAGAACTGCATGATAAAGACAAATTCGACAACAAAAAATGTTGCCAGGAAAGGACCAAAAAATGACTTGATAATCAGCCAATCTATTTTCTTCACTTCACTCAGCTTAATGCAACATCAAAAGTAATAATAATGCCATCAATTTTGATATGGCATACAATACGGTTCTTAATATCTGAAAGAATCGTTTTTAAAGCAAATCAGAGATTTTATATTTAGGTAGAGCTATTGGAAAATTCATTGTATCCAACATTATCCACCTATGTGCTGGTGCAAGACATCAATCTGGCTCTGCCATAAAAGTTTTTGATCATCAAGTTCGTAATCAGCGGCAAAATCGGTAATGTACAGAATGGTATCATGGGAAATTTCAGAAACTTCAATTCGAAATTCAAAAAACTCATATTCATCGCTTTCCAACCATTGAAAGCGAATAAACTCATTATCTTGAGAATCCAATACTCTGGCTTCTTCTTCACTTCCACTCCAGGTAAACCTGTAAATATCATCGTTAATATCAACCGATTCGGCAAACCATTGAGAAAGTCCCGAAGGGGTTGTCAGAAAATTATACAGAATAGATGGAGATGAACGAAAACCAAATTCGAGTTCAAACTTTTTCTTATCAGGCATGATTAATTTTGATTATTATTTTGTAATGCTGCAATTAAGATTAAATTGCTGAATTATAAAAATAAAATGGATAGAAAAAACGGATAATTTTGTAAAATCTTCACAAACAAGAAAAACATCACTTGATTTATTAATTCCAAATCCTTTATTTTTGTTGATACTACCGTAATAGCCAGTACCTAATATCTTAATAATTCAATCATGCGGCAACTAAAGATTTCGCGTTCGATTACCAACCGGGAAAGCCAATCGCTTGAAAAATATTTACAAGATATTGGTAAAGTTGATTTACTTACCATTGAAGAAGAAGTATCCTTAGCTCAGAAAATAAGAAATGGAGATCAGAAAGCATTGGAAAAACTGGTAAAAGCCAATTTACGATTTGTTGTATCCGTTGCAAAACAATACCAAAATCAAGGATTACAGCTTAGCGATTTAATTAATGAAGGAAATCTTGGATTAATCAAAGCAGCTCAAAGATTTGATGAAACCCGTGGTTTTAAATTTATATCCTACGCAGTATGGTGGATCAGGCAATCCATATTGCAGATGTTGGCAGAGCAAAGCAGAATCGTTCGGTTACCATTAAACAAGGTTGGATCTATAAGCAAAATAAACAAAGCTTTTTCAAAACTTGAACAGCAATACGAAAGAGAACCATCAGCTGATGAAATTGGACAATTGCTTCATTTAAATCCTGATGATATCCAAAGTACCATATCCGTATCCAAAAGACCGATTCCTATGGATGCCCCGCTATCGGAAGGCGAAACAAAATCTCTTTTGGAAACCTTAAGAGATTCAAATATTCCGGATACAGACGAAAAATTAGCGTATAAAGAATCGTTAAGAAAAGAAATTGAACGAACTTTGTCGGTGCTTACGCCACGGCAAGCCGAAATTGTTAAATATTATTTTGGAATTGGCCGTGTCAATGCATATTCGTTGGAAGATATTGGTATAAAATTCAATCTTACCCGTGAACGGGTCAGACAAATTAAAGACAAAGCACTCAATAAACTTCGTACAAACACGAAGAGCAAAATATTGAAAAGTTATTTGGGAGAAAGTAGCAAATGATAATAGACCAATTTCTTTCTGTTGAAATAATCGTTAAATATTAAAATTTATGTTTGAGAATCTATCTGACAGGCTGGAAAATGCTTTTAAAACCCTAAAAGGCCAAGGTCGCATTACCGAAATCAATATTGCATCGACTGTCAAAGAAATAAGGAGAGCTTTGATTGATGCCGATGTAAACTATAAAATTGCCAAGGAATTTACCGATAAGATTAAAGAAAAAGCCTTAGGTGAGAAAGTATTAACTGCAGTTTCACCTGGGCAGTTAATGATTAAGATTGTGCAAGATGAATTGACCAATCTGATGGGTGGTCAGGCAGCTCCTTTTAATATAAAGGGTACACCGGCAGTGGTATTATTGGCCGGCTTGCAAGGATCGGGAAAAACTACATTTGCGGCAAAATTGGCTTCTTATTTAAAAAATAAACAAGGCCGGCAGGTAATGCTTGTAGCTTGCGATGTTTACCGGCCTGCTGCTATCGAACAATTAAAAGTACTTGGAGAACAAATCAATGTACCGGTTTATGAAGAAGAAGCTCAAAAAGATCCGGTAAGAATTGCCCGTAATGCCATTGCCCAGGCAAAATCTGATGGTAAAAATTGTGTAATTATTGATACTGCCGGTCGTTTGGCTATTGATGAAAATATGATGAATGAAATTGCCGCTATAAAACAAACGGCCAAACCCAATGAAACACTCTTTGTGGTTGATAGCATGACCGGTCAGGATGCGGTAAATACGGCAAAAGCATTTAACGACCGCCTCGATTTCGATGGTGTTGTATTGACAAAACTTGATGGAGATACCCGGGGTGGTGCTGCCTTAACTATAAAATATGTAGTTAATAAACCCATTAAATTTGCAAGCCGTGGCGAAAAACTCGATGCCATTGATTTGTTCTATCCCGACCGGATGGCTCAACGCATACTGGGTATGGGCGATATTGTAAGCCTGGTTGAAAAAGCGCAGGAAAATTTTGATGAAAAAGAAGCTGCTCGACTGCAGAAAAAAATCAGAAAAAATCAATTCGATTTTAATGATTTTCTTACACAAATCAGCCAAATTCAAAAAATGGGTAATGTTAAAGATTTGATGGGCATGATTCCGGGTTTGGGAAAACAAATAAAAGACATCGATATCGATGAACATCAATTTAAAAAAATTGAAGCCGTTATTCTTTCTATGACCCCCGAAGAAAGATTAAATCCTGATTTACTGAATGGTTCAAGACGAAAAAGATTAAGCTACGGAAGCGGCAATACGATTCAGGAAGTAAATCAATTCATCAAGCAGTTTGAGCAAATGCGAAAAATGATGAAACAAATGAATAAAATGGGTTCAGGACGAAAAGCATTGCGGGGTTTAGGCAATATGGCCGGCCACTAATTCATGGTACTTACTGTTCAAATTTATAGCCTACTCCTCTTACCGAAAGAAAATGCTTCGGTTGTCTGGGATTAGATTCAAAGTATTTTCTGAAAGACAGAATGAAATTATCAATCGTTCTCGTGGTAGGATATACATCGTAACCCCATACCTGCCGCAATATATCTTTGCGCGAAACCACTTCACCGGGATGCATGAAAAACAATTTCAGTAATTTGGCTTCTTTACTGGTCAAATGACGCTCTCCATGAATACTCTTGGCAATAAAAGTATTGAAATTGATGGTGTTGCCGGCAAACGAATAGGTTTCAAATTCTTCCAAATCATTGTTCGACATCAGTCTTTTTAAAAGATTTCGAACACGGAGCAAAAATTCTTCAAGATTAAACGGTTTGGTCATATAATCATCACCTCCGGCTTTCAAGCCTTTTATTACATCGCTTGAAGTATCACGTGCCGTTAGAAATAGTATTGGCAATGTTTTGTTTTCCAATCTAATTTGCTCGCATACCTCAAGTCCGTTTAATTCGGGCAGCATGATATCAAGTACAACAAGATCAAAATGTTGGGTATTGAATTCATGTACAGCTTTTTTCCCGTCTGCAACACTTACTATTTCATAGCCCTCCTTTTCAAGATTAAACTTAATAGCTTCTCTTAAACTCTTCTCATCTTCAACCAATAAAATTCTCCTTAAATTCATAGATAATTTGATTTTTACAAAGTACGAATTATCTTTCCCTCATATTGTCAGCTTAGTGTAAAAACAATGGTAAGCTCATGCTAAAAACAACACCATCTGGTTGCTTATCCTCAATATTGATTTCGCCCTTATGATGTTTTACAATTTCTTTAACAATATATAAACCCAATCCTGTTCCCTTTTGTTGTCTGGTATTTTCATCTCCTATACGATAGAATTTTTTAAATACAAGTTCTTTTTCTTTATTCGATATGCCGGGCCCCGAATCAGCTATGTTTATCTTGATGTAAGCATCGTACTTATGGCAACTAATGTCAATTTCTGTATTTGATTTACTATACTTTAAGGCATTTTCTATCAAATTGCGGATGGCCATATCCAACAGATTTTCATCGCCCCTTATGATGAGGTCCGAATCTATCTGATGCTTTATTCGATTCGTTTTGAGACTGTAATCTTCAACAATTTGCCTAAGCAATTCACTAATATTAAATTTATTATGAGCCACAAGGAAGGCTTCATCTTCAAATTTGGCTGCCAACAGGATGTCTTCAATCAATTTTTTTAAGCGTCTGGTATCATCCATTGCATTGGCTATAAAACGTTTTTCTTCAGGTAGCGGTAATTTATGTTTTGCCAAAGTTTCGAGCGTGAGCTGAATACCCGAAAGCGGTGATTTTAATTCATGCGTAATACTTAATAAAAAATTACTTTGTTGCCTGGCCAGTTCTATAGCTTTTTGTTGACTTCTGAAAACCCTGCGTGCCCCTAAAACCACCAATACAAAAAAGCTTACTGCTTCTATTATTATTAATATTTGTTTTCTAAGAAAATTCTGATAAATATTATTCGCTGAAATATTTTCGTCTTTGGCTGAATCAATCTCTTCGATTAAAGCTTTATCGTTTAAATAATTTTGCCGGTTATTGTAAATAAGCAAATAAGACCACCAAAGAATACTTACCAATACATAAGCAAATAGCAAATGATAAAAATAGGCCGGTTTCAGCTCGAATAATCGCTTTTTCGAAGTCATTGTTCAGTGATTATTTTTCGGTCAGCAAAGGCAATTTGATAAAGAAATTGGTTCCTTTGGGCGGCTTCGATTCAAACCATATTTCTCCTCCATGAGAATGTATCACGTTTTGAGAAATGGCCAAGCCCAAACCCATACCAGAACTTTTTGTAGTAAACTTGGGCGTGAATACCTGCTTTTCTTGCTCCGGAAGGATTCCCACACCATTATCGCTGATTTTGATAATGACTGACTTTTTACGGACTTGGGCAACAATTTTAATCTTTCCCGTTCTGTTTTCAGGTATAGCCTGCAAAGCATTTTTGATTAAATTATTAAAAACCCGGAGAATTTGATCTTTATCGGCAAATACAAAAATGTGCTCATCGGGATATTTAAAACTTATCTCCGCTGCTTCATTTTGGTAGAGCACACGCATGGATTGAAGCAATGCCGTCAAATCAAGTTTTGACTTTTTAGCGGTAGGCATTTTGGCAAAATTTGAAAATTCATCAGCAATATTTGAAAGATTTTCTATTTGATCTACCAGAGTATGGGTAGTCTTTTTAATCAATGGACCTATATTCGGATCTTTATTCATCCAGGCTCTTTGCAAATGCTGTATGCTGAGTTTCATCGGTGTTAATGGATTTTTAATTTCATGGGCCACTTGCTTGGCCATTTCCCTCCATGCCGATTCACGCTCGCTGCGTGCCAATTTTACTGCACTTATTTCCAATTCTTTAATCATCCGGTTATATTGCCTGATCAATTGCCCGATTTCATCGTTATTTGGCCATTGAATCGGTTCGTTGGGTTTACCCAATTGCACTTGCTTCAGTTTATCACCGATTACTTTTAACGAACGGGTAACCGTATTTGAAATAAATACAGCAATGATGCCGGCAAAAACCAATAATAACACATATACATTAATAAAATACACCAGAAATGATGAGATCTCATTTCTCAAATTCTGTTCTTTGGCGAAATAGGGCAGATTCACAATGGCCTGTAAATGGCCCGATTGATCGACCAGAGGAACATAAGAAGCTAAATATCGCAATGCCCCTACCCTTTCTTCATTGATGAATTTTGATTTTTTGTTTTCTACTATTTGGTAATATGCCATCGGATTAATCTTCCGGGTTAATAGTCCTTTATCGAATATAGCCGTTTGTGAACTACTCATTAAATCACCATTTGTATCGAATATATTGATATCCATGCTGTGGATATGCGATAGATTACTGACTTCTTTTGCCAGCAAATCGGGAGATTGATACAGGATATTCCAATTATTATCATCATCGTGGCCTTGATGCCGGAAATTTTCTAAACCGGCCATTACCTGAGTTACTTTCCGGTTTAACCGTGCATGATGGTAAGCATCGTATTGGGATGATATATTCCAAATCGTAAGAAAACCGATTGATAAAAATGTAATTACAATAATAAAAATGATTATAAATTGAATTCTGTTTCTAAAACTCATTTCAGACCAGGAAATACGCAAACGAGAACCCGATACCCATTTCACAATCCAGCGGATAAAAAGCATGACTAAAATGATGAGTAAGAAATAGCAAAACAAGTAGGAAAACAAGGAAACAGGAATCATTTTCCCATCGTCATGTTTCGATACCCAAAGGCTGATACCTGAATTTATTTCATGAATCAGATGATTATAACCGCCTTCAGAGATATAGGCATAGCGCATGGTGTCGCTGTTATGGAAAAACAAACGATATGGATAATCACCTTTACTTTTTACCAATTGACTGTTAGAATAGACCGCATAGTCGTAAAGATCATATTCTCCGGTTGGAATTACTTTATTCTCCAAAAGTAATTCAGGATATACATTGGAATAACTTAAAGATTTGGGTTTAAACGTGATGGATAAAAACCCTGAACCGCTGACCTGCTCGGAACGTCTTATAGTTAGTAAAGTTCGATAATAATATACCCCCGGATAAGGACTGATATATTCAAGATCTTTAAATTTAGAATCTCTTACATCATCGGAAACACTGAGATAATCCTCAAAGCGGAGTCTGTTTGCATTTTTGTACGAACTACTGTCGGCAGCAAAGGATTCGATGCTGATGTTATATTGATTGAGCCATTCTCTGAAATATAAAAAGCTAATCCGGTCGCTAAGTGATTTTTTTGAAATTACCGGATTTTTAAAATAATTAAGTGCCAGAATATCCGATTGTAATTTATCGTGCACATCGTAAAAATGAAATTCAAAAACCGGATCGCGGTTATTTTCCAGTTTTGTTAAGAATAAACTCCGTCTGTTCAGTTCTTTTTCAGTATTAAACTTATTAAGCAGAATAGCGCCAATAGCTGAAAAGAATATCAACCAGATAATAATTGCAGTGAAGGAACTAAACGGAATTTTTCTTCGCTGAACAAAATGTCTAATAGCTAAAAATAAAGCAGCCTCTAAATAAATCCACAATAGATTTACCCGGAGCGGTACATAAATAATCAGCGGAAGAACAAGCAATGAAGAAATGATAAAAGATAAATAATCACCCAGATAAAATTTTCTTTTTTCCGGAATCAAGGCCAGAAAGCCCATTGTAAACAGGAAGAATGCAATGAATAAAAAGGCAATGTCAGACAAAACGATGAAACTGAAAATATCAAGGGTAAGGAAATTATTAATATCCAAAGAGATATTTGAATCAATAACCAAGCCCTGTACCGCAAGGCTAATTAGGAATAAGTTTATTATCAAAAGAAGATAGGCAAATATTCTAAGTACAATATATTGAGCATTACCAAGTACTAATTTTACTTTGAAACGCTTTTTAAAATATACACTAAGCCAAAATATGGACAGACAATTGATAGAAAAATCACCTAGTGATGGTGACAGGAAAGAGGATGCATAATGCAGCGGACTAAATAAATCCATGTTTTTGATATAGTTCAAATCCAGATTTTGTAACATCAAAAAGCGGATGAGTACCAGAAACGAAGCAAGAAAAATCAATCCGGCTACCGGACCTGCCCGGTTAGCAATTTCATTAGTAATCCGGTCGATAAACAAAACCGAAAAAAACAAAAACAACAATAAAAATACTTTCACCATTATTCCGGGTTCCGGGCTACTGATCAAACTATCGAAATAAATATAAAACAAGGTATGTCCTTCCTCATTCAATATTACTTTGCTGCCTATGGTTTCCCGGGTTGAAAAAGCAAGATATCCCGGAGTTTTTATCGGAAAAGCAATCTTACTTATAAGATATTGGTTATCTATCGGATAGTCATATTTAACCGGTAATAATCCGATTAGTTGAAAATTTTCTTTTGAAGACAGGTTGATTGGATTTTTTACAATTTCGTAATAGGCATTTTTCAAGTGTATCAACCGGTCGTAATGAGTTCCGTTTAGTTGTCTTTCTGTCGGTAGCGCTTTATTACCCGACCAAAACAATAAACTATCGTTTTTATACAACAATAACTCATAAGGTTTTTCGGTGAGCCATTTTAAGCGTTTTTCATCAATCGTTTGATTTAGCAATTCGTTGACAAGCACCGTATCGCGCAAATCTTCTTCCATTTGTTTTTCCTGCTTATGCAAATAATGCTGAATCTTAACAGCCAATGAGCTTAATGAGGGATGGTTTTGTTGATATTGATATGAAAAATAGGCCACCTGCAATGAGGCAATAGCAGCTAAAAGTGCCCAAAAAGAAAATCTGTGTAAATATTCTTTCACGTTTGATTATCAAAGATAATAGGAATAAACTTATCTTATTATTCCCAAACTAGTAAAGAAACAAATAAATTGTGTCTATCAGGGAAATTTAACGCCCGGATATGCGCCTACATCTACCCAGGGGATGCTAGCATGATAGCGATTGTTAATCACCCGGATAAACTCATTGGCAATCATGGCATATCCTCTTTGGGTAGGATGTATTCCATCAAGTGAAAAGGTTGCCCCTGAAATATATTTCGAAGAAAAATTAATCCCATTAAAATAAATACCGCTTTTTACCGATTCGAAGTAATGATTCATATCAAGTAAAGGCAGATTATACAAATCGCAAAGATTAGCAATAATGTCATTAAAATCCCGGGTAGCCTGTTGGATAAGATCCACTTCTCCGGTATTAAGCACATATTTGGCCGGTATAGGTCTTAAGCTCCCCCATGAGCCACATTTCAAAGAATCCTGAGGTATCGACATCAAAAGCAATTCGCCTGCTTGCATGGGCCTGAAACCGGGTGATGACTGAGATAGATCTTCAATAATAAATGGATTATTCCCTACATCAAATACAATACCTTCACTTGCATAATATTGAGTCAAAGCATCGGCACCCGCCTGATCGAGTATCAAACCGTCATAGGGAATTAAGTTAAAAAAAGGAATGCCTGATATATCGGGAATATTGGCCACTACTCCCTTCGCTCCGTTAGCCGTAAGGGTTGATAATATTACATTCATGGAAGACTCGAACATAGCTTTGTCTGAGATATTAAAAAACGGATTATTATTATCGTTGCCACCATTTAAAGCATAGGTTAAAATATCATTGCTACCCAGCCAACAGGTAAAAAAGGTAGGCTGTATGAGCATGGCATCGTTCAATACGCTGCTGAGCATAGAAGACTGAAAACGTCCGAAATAAGGATTTAGCAAACCATATCCGGGCAATCCCAAATGGATGGCACGAATGCCGGGAACACCCATATTATTAAAAGGTCCTTCCGATTGAAAAATATTATTTGTATTGCCCGAATCAAGAATACCTGTAACCGGAACAGGTCTTAAACCAGGGTCTCCCAGGCAATTCGTGCTTAAGCTTAAGGTCAGGTGTGGTCCTAAAACGCCATATTCATCTTTTACCAAAGGTTGCTTAAACGAGGTTTTCATCTGAGCAGCAATAAGGGCAGGATAACTATTGCTTTGCACTTCAAGATAAAGCTCAGCATCAGAAAAACCGGCAGTCAACGAATTTCCTACGGCAAGGTAATTCGTAAAATCAGCCTCTCCTGAAGTAAATTCGGGTACCGGCAATAGCGGATGACAAGCCAACAGACCTGAAAACAAGGCAAGGAGAAAAATCACATAAATTTTAGGAACACGATTCATATATAACAATACATTAAAAACTAAATTGCAAACTTAAACCGGGTATCAATATTTTTGTTTTATAGCTACCTGAAAAGCCGCTTTCTATATTGGTATCACTGCGCAAAGCTCCTTCGGCATATAAAAAAGAAGCATCGATGCTAAGCCGGTCAATGGGTTTTACACCAAAGCCAAAGCTTATTCCTATTTTATCCGAATCGGGAGTTTCAGGGGTTAAATATCCATCTTGAACGGGGCTCATATCATAAAATGCACCACCCCGGAATGCCCATTTATTTTTTAAAAGATATTCGGCACCTAATCGAAAAGCCACTGCATTCCGGTAGAGCCTGGGCGAATGAATATCTTTTAACGTGGAGTTATTCACTGCAAAGTCAAAGGATAAAGTATCGTAGCTGCTCCACAGATTATAATTAATATCAAAAGCAAGTGTGATTTCATGAGAAGGATGATATCCGAAACCGAAGGAAAGCATGGCCGGTAATGTTATGGAACTTGAAAACTTGGTATCCGGAAAAGAAGCTGCTAAGGACAATGGAACGCTAAAATCAGCCTGTCCGTTTAAAAGTAACAATTTTACTGATGACTGGTAATCAAAACCAATATTGATTTGTTTTCCTGCTTTGTAAAAGGCCGATATATTGAATCCGAATCCATTTCCACTACCCTGCATCGACAGACTTCCTTCGGAGC
The DNA here is from genome assembly GCA_024276745.1 of Bacteroidota bacterium. Classification (GTDB taxonomy): domain Bacteria; phylum Bacteroidota; class Bacteroidia; order Chitinophagales; family S012-47; genus JAJRWN01. The sequence goes on along the minus strand of JAJRWN010000006.1, from coordinate 22,904 downwards.
CGTCCTGCCCATCTATAGGAAGGGCTTTACGCAACAGCATCGATCCTCTGGCATAAATAAAGCCGGCTCCAACACCAAGCTTTTCGGAAATTCTGTAGGCTATTGTCGGCTGATAATAAATCGTTTGCAATTTAGTCTCCACCATGGCAAATCGCCCAATCCATCCCTCAGGCCAGGCAATACTACTGCCGTAAGGTGTATAAACGCCCACGCCAAGTTGCATTCTTTTATCGGCCATCAAACCAACATTTGCATAAACATTAAAAGGTGTCCCCGTTGAAGGAAGGCTGTTGGTGGTATATTGTCCGGGATATTGCTGCCGGTAAGCCGTATTGGCAAGTATCAAGTTTCCACCAAGATATACACTGTTTTGCTTTAGAAAAGATAATGATGCAGGATTAATCGAAAGACCGGCTGCATCTTGCACAAGCCCTACTCCGCAAAGGCCCATGGCAATCTGGCGATTTCCCTGTAAGTAAACCTGAAAGCCTCCGGCTAAGCTAAAAGGCATGAAACAAAAAGCAGATAAGACCAATAGCAAATAATTCTTCATCGACAGATTGGATAGATATTAAACAGTCAAAAGTAAGGAAATGAACAGCAAGATTGCCATATTGATTTTCCGGATAGGTCATTATTTTCAAAACACATGATTGGAAAATGATTTAAACAAGATGAAGCCGGAAAACAGAAAAAGGGTAAATCGTTATAAACCTTTTACTTTTCCCTGTCGTAGCGCCAATACCAGGAATGTTCACCTGTTGCCGGAGCTTGCTGATTCCAAAAAGCCGGAGAAACAATTTTACCGTCAGGCGTTCGCAAATCCCTTTCATAAAGAGCCACCACAGGATTGAATGTTATATCGGTAACTCCTATTGAAAAGGTAATAGGAGTAGCTTCTTCCCCTTCAACGGTTTCTTTCCGGGGTTCTTCTGCAATTCTTACTTCAAGATTATTATATTCAAGTAGTTTTTTTAGAAATTCTGCACGTTCAGCATTAGCCCCTTTTTCAACAATGCGGCATCTTAGTCCGTCAATTTCCTGTTCTATATGTTTTCCGTGGTTGATAAACATGATTATTTATTTAAAAAGCAGTTGCAACGTTATTAATCCATTCGTATAGCGGGCCGATAAATCCGATGGCTATCAAAGCAATAGCACAAAGAGCCAGACTCAAACGCATAGGAAAATCGCTCTGAATCGTATCAATGGCTTCATCACTTTGATTGATAAACATGGCCTTAACCACCATCAAATAATAATACAGGTATATAGTTGCATTCAAAACCGCAATCAATACCAGCCAGAAATAGCCTTTGGAAGCAGCTGCTGTAAACAAAAAGAATTTTCCAAAAAATCCGGCTACAGGCGGAATCCCGGCCAATGAAAATAATGCCAGCATCATAATTAAGCTTAGACGCGGGTTCGTTTGGTAAAATCCGTCCAAATCCCTGATTTTTTCTTTACCACTATGCCGGTAAACACTTGTTGCTATGCCAAATACAGCTAAATTGGAAAAGACATAAATCAAGATAAAATACATCACCACAGTCATCCCCATGCCTGCACCGCCTATAATGCCAAGCAAAATAAAACCGGCCTGGGCAATAGATGAAAAAGCCATAAAACGTTTGATGTTTTTTTGTCGTATGGCAAACAGATTTCCAAGCGTCATGGTTAAAATTGAAACGATATATAAAATCTCTGTCCAGGAAGCGGAGATATTGATAAAGACGGTATAAAAAACAACCATAAGGATATACAAAGCGGCTGCTTTCGAAACTACAGAAAGATAAGATGTGACATTTACAGGAGCTCCTTCATAAACATCGGCTGTCCACAGATGGAAAGGAACTATTGAAATTTTAAAAGCCAATCCGGAAAAGAAGAAAACAAAACCAAGCATACCTAAAGCACTACCGTTAAAATTAGTAAGTACTTCATTGAAGTACATGGAACCGGTACTTCCATAAATCATACCGAGTCCAAAAAGCATAATGGCAGCCGAAAATGTAGAGAGTAAAATAAGTTTTACACCGGCTTCTGCCGATTTTCGTTTGCCTTGTTCAAAGGCTGCCAGGGCTGCTACCGGAATGGTAGCCAATTCAAGACCGATAAAAAGCATCAGAAAATGGCCTGATGATATCATAAAGAACATACCAATAAGGCTCGCTAGTATGAGGATAAAGAAATCGGCTATCCGGGGTTTATTTTCAATTTCTTTTTTGAGCCATTCACCGGATTGGAGTATCACAATGAAAGTGGCAATATTAAGTATGTTTTTCATCATGATACCGGATTGATTGGCAACAAACATAGACCCGAAAGCACTGCCATAGCGGGCAGGCAAAAAACCGGCAATCAGATTGGCAAAAAATAGAATAGAAGCAAGATGGATTAGTTTTTCCTTATTCTCATCCTTAGTCAATAGATTGGCGATAATCATCACCAACATAAGTATGATAAGGATAATTTCGTGACGCATGAATAATAATTGATCCCAACTCATAATGTTTGTTTAAATACTTGAAGCCAGTTTAGTCATAATCGGATCAAGGCTATCGCGTATCATATCGGTAAGCCAAAGAGGTATCATACCCATACCGGCTATCGCAACAATGAGTAATCCGGTAGAAAATTTTTCGTACCAATGTCCGTCCTCAATCATTTCGTATTCAGCTTTTTCAATAGGGCCCAATAATAGCCGTGCAACTACCCTGAGCACGTAAACAGCCGTTACAACTATACTTGATACCGCTAAAATAGTTAGTACACGATGAAAAGTATCACTCACCTGGAAAGCACCCACGAAAATATTCATTTCGGCAACAAAGCCACTTAATCCGGGTAGGCCCAATGATGCAAAACCGGCAATAATATAAGCAGCACCAAGAAAAGGCATTACTTTTAGCAAACCACCCATTTTATCTATCATCCTGGTGTGAGTTCTTCCGTAAATCATCCCAATCAATGCAAAGAATAAGGCGGTCATCAAACCGTGAGAAACCATTTGCAAAACCGCACCGGTAATAGCGGTTTTATTCAGCATCAGCAGGGCAAACAAGATTAAACCCACATGGCTTACCGATGAATAAGCATTGATATATTTTAAATCTTTTTGACTGACGGCAACAAAAGCACCGTAGATAACACTTATGCCGGTTGGCACAAGGAAAATGATGGCCATTTCGTGAGCAGCCTGAGGCATCAGGAACATCGCTACCCGCAGGCAACCATAGCCTCCCAGTTTCATCAATACGCCTGCATGCAGCATGGAAACAGCCGTAGGGGCCGAAGCATGACCATCGGGCGACCAGGTATGGAAAGGAAACAAGGCACTTAAAACGCCAAAACCAGCAAAAGTCAAGGGAAAAAACATGCGTTGTGCCGGCAGTGGTATATTGATTTTTGCAATCTCCAGCAAATTATAGGTAAGCGCACCACCATCAGGAGCCGAATTAAAATAAATACCGAGAATTCCTACCAGAATAAGCGCAGAACCGGCCATCAGCATCAAGGTTAGTTTCATGGCAGAGTATTCTTTCGGACCCGTACCCCAGATTCCGATTAGCAAATACATGGGAATGACGGCCATTTCATAAAATAAGAACAGCACAAACAAATCGATTGTGATAAAGAATCCGAAAACGCCTGTTGCCAATAATATAAGAGATATAAAAAACTCTTTACTTAAGTTTTTGACTTTCCATGAGGCAAAAACACCGGCAAAAACCACAATTCCCGTTAATAAAATCATGGCAACAGAGATACCGTCAACGCCAATATCAAGTTTAATATTCAGGCTATCGAACCAAACCCAGCTTTTTCTGAAAAGCATTTCGGCCTTATTGCCGGTTTTTCGTTCCAATAAATATTGAATCACCAGATTTACCGATAATAATAACTGTATGCCCATACCGATAGCAGCCGTCATACGGGTTTGATGCTGCGTACGGGTAAAAGCAATGACAATAACCGTTAAAACCGGAACAATAATCAGTGGTAACAATAATCCCATAGTTTTTTATTTAAGTCCACCAGATTAAAATGATCAAAGCCAGCACCACAACTCCTGAAACAAATACAAAAGCATATTGTTGCATTTGTCCTGACTGAAAACGTTTCACAGCTACAGCAAACCGGTAAATCATCCGGCCAATTAGATTCATAAATCCGTCAACAATATGCCGGTCGAACCATGCAAGGGGTTGCGATATCAACTCAAAGACAATTTTTTTTGTGATAAACAAATACAGTTCATCGAAATAAAATTTATGATAAGCTGCGGTATAAAATCCTTTAAATCCGGCAGCAACTTTTTCAGGTCTGCTCGATTCACGTAAATAGAGCCAGGCTGCCAAAGCAAGTCCTGCCAAAGCAATCAAAATTGATAGTGAAGCAATATTCCAATGAAATGACGCTTCATGGGCTAAGCCATCAGAAGAAACAAAATCTCCGAAAGGAATAAAACCGGCAGCGGCTGCACCGATGGCAAGCACAATCAATGGAATGGTCATGCTTAATGGTGCTTCTTTGGGTTTGTGTTTATATTCTGTTTTCTTTCCCCAAAAAACACCAAAATAAAGCCTAAACATATAAAAGGCGGTCAGTCCGGCCACGAACCATTCGACCCAGAAATAAATTGGTTGACTTGTATAGGCTGCCGCCAAAATTTCATCTTTACTGAAAAAACCGGCAAATGGAGGGATGCCTGAAATAGACAAACAAGCAATGAGAAAAGTAATAGCCGTTACAGGCATATATTTTCTCAAACTGCCCATATCTCCCATCTCATTGCTATGCACGGCATGAATGATAGAACCTGCTCCGAGGAATAGTAAAGCTTTAAACATGGCATGCGTAGTCAGGTGAAACATAGAAGCCGTAAATCCACTACCGGCTTCACCCCCATATCCGGCAACTCCGAGAGCCAGCATCATATAGCCAATCTGGGAAATAGTGGAATAGGCCAATATCCGTTTTATATCGGTTTGTGTGCAAGCGATAACAGCAGCAAACAAAGAAGTAAATGCCCCTACAAAAGCAATAATAGCCAGACTTTCGGGAGCCCAAATAGCGTAAACCGGAAACATCCGGGCTACCAGATAAACCCCGGCAACTACCATGGTAGCCGCATGGATTAATGCCGAAACCGGTGTTGGCCCTTCCATAGCATCAGGCAGCCAGATATGCAATGGAAACATGGCCGATTTACCGGCACCGCCCATGAAAATCAATATCATCGACCAGCTTAAAACCGATAATCCTATGAAAGAAGTGCCGGCTATACTTCCAAGCACTTGTCCGGATGGATTAGTAAGTGCGGCAAAATCAAAGGTTCCGGTAAAAAAGGATAAAATCAGAATACCGATTAAAAAGCCTAAATCGGCAAAACGGGTAACGATAAAAGCTTTTTTTGAAGCAGCTACTGCACTGGGTTTTTTATAGTAAAATCCAATGAGCAAATAGGATGAGGCACCCACCAACTCCCAAAAAATATACATTTGGAAAATATTGGTAGCCACCACCAGACCGAGCATGGAAAAAGTAAATAATGACAAGAAAGCATAGTAGCGGTAAAAACCGTCTTCACCCTTCATGTAGCCCAGGCTGTAGATATGTACCATCAAGGAAATGGTGCTGACCACCAATAGCATCATGACCGAAATCGGGTCGAGCAGTACCCCCAAATCAATATGAAGTGATTCGGTGAGGGTAAGCCAAACATGATTGAATCCGGTGATGGCCCGATAGGCTCCATCTACTTTTCCGTCAGTAAAGAAATATTGCCAGGCGGTGAAATAAGAAAGTACGGTTATGGTACCGAGAACCAAAGTGCCGATAATTCCTGATACCATTGGTTTAAACTTATTGCCGAACAATCCCAGCAAAAGAAATGATATCAGGGGAAGAAGAACAATCCAAATGGTATAGCTATAATCCATGTTTAATGCTAATCCTGTTTTAGTTTAATATTTCATATCATCCACTTCTTCTACCTCTATGGTGTCGAAGTTTCGGTAAATGTTAATAATAATGGCAATAGCAACCGCTGCATCGGCTGCCGCCACCGCAATGATAAAAAGGCTGAAAAAATAACCTTCAAGATGAACCGGAAAGACATAGCGGTTCAGTATGGCAAAATTGAAAGCCACCGCATTGATCATCAGCTCTGCAGAAAGCAGCATGGCAATTATATTTTTCCGGGTAAGGAAACCGTAAACACCGATAAAAAACATCAAGCTGCCAACAATCAGAAAATGTAATGCAGGTATATTACTGATCATCCTGTTTAAAATTTTTATTTTTAAATTGAAGCAATGCCGGTTTGGCAACAGCTATAGCACCAATCATAGCGGCAAGTAACAATACTGAAATCACTTCAAAAGGAAGCACATATCCCTGTTTGCCATAAGATAACAAAGCCATGCCGATATCTTCCATTTTCGGAGGAATAAATCCTGCTACATTTTGAATCGATTGTGCATCTTTCAGCACCCAGGCAATCATAGCAACGGCCCCTAAAGCAGCGAGAGCCGAAATCATGGCTTTCCAAAACACCGGATTCTCCATTCGATGCTCAATATGATGGGTCAGTAGAATGGAAAAGATAATTAATACCACGATACCACCGGCATACAGGGTGATTTGAACAGCAGCCAGGAATTGATATTGCATTATAAAATAAATGGCTGCCGTAGCGACTAAAACCGTTAATAAATACACAGCCGAGCGTAATATTCTTCCCGAAGTAACCGTCATGACAGAGAAGATAAGCATCAAGGCCAATAATATGTATGTAATAATCTGTTCCATGATTAATGTCTTACTCCTTCCATTAATTTTGAACCGGGTTTATTTAATATTTTGGTTAATTGGCTGCGGTCAAAGACAGCATGTTCAAAATCATTGCTCATCACGATGGCATCGGTTGGGCAGGCCAGAATACATAAATTACACATCGTACACATCGACAGATGATAAACAAAGCGATCAATTTGTTTCACTTTTCTACCCTCAGGGGTTTCAACCCTTTTTGTAATAATTTCAATGGTTCCGTTGGGGCAGGCAATTTCGCAAGCCGAACATCCGGTACAACGATGCTCATTATTTTCGTTATGCAACAAGACCACTTCTCCTCTGAACCGTTCAAACATTTTGAGCGTATCGCGGTTTTCGGGATATTGTTGCGTAATGATTTCTTTAGGATGAATGAAATAGTGTCCTGTTATGGCCATGCCTTTTACAAGGGTTTTTAAGGCTGCAAAAATGGTTTTAAAATAATGTATAATTGCTTTCATTCTTATCCAAATCATTTAAAAATACCAACCCTGCATAGCGATAAATGCCATTAACAAGATGTTCAGTAAATTAAGTGGTAATAAATATTTCCATTCTAATTTCAGCAACTGATCAATTCTCAGACGCGGAAAAGTCCATTTAAACCACATCATCAACAATATTAAGGCGAATATTTTTCCAAAAAACCAAAATATTGGTGGAATAAAATCCATTACATGATTAAAACTATTGTCGATTCCAAAATGCAAGGGTAACCATCCACCAAGAAAAAGAATAGCTCCTACTCCGGCCAGAATAAACATATTGATAAACTCTGCGAGAAAGAAAAATGCAAATTTAAAACCTGAATATTCGGTATGGAAACCTGCTGTTAATTCTGATTCGGCTTCAGGCAAATCAAAAGGGCCCCGGTTTAATTCGGCAATACCGGCAATCAGAAAAATAACAAATGCAATTAAGGCAGGGATATGGCCTTTAAAGAGCCACCATCCGTTTTGTTGGGTATTGATTATTTCTGATATCTGCAAACTTCCGGTAAGCACCACAATACTTAAAATAGCAAGGCTCACCGATAGTTCGTAGCTAATAATTTGAGCTCCGCTTCTTATGGCTCCGATTAAGCTAAACTTATTATTACTGGCCCAACCGCCTAATAAAATACCTATAACACCGAGCGAAGTAATAGCGGTAATATACAGGATTCCAATATTGAGATCCATAATATGCAACCCTAAAGCAAAGGGCAAAGCTCCTAATGCTAAGAAGCTGGCAGTCATAACAATAAAAGGTGCAAGATTAAACAGAAACTTATCTGCATTACGAGTCATTAAGGGTTCTTTCAGCAATAGTTTCAAAACGTCTGCCACAGTTTGAGTCATTCCCCAGGGGCCTACCCGCATGGGGCCCATTCTTTGCTGAATGACAGCCGATACTTTGCGCTCGAGATAAATAAGTACCAAACCAAGTAAAGCTACCAGGGTAAGCAATCCGGCTCCAATCAAAGCCCATTCAACGACAAGCGTAAGCCCGGGGGATAAACTCCTGCTCAATCCTTCATGAATCCATTCTGTTAAGCCGGTAAAATCGTAAATATTAAATACCATTTTCAATGCTTTATCGGTCAATATCGGGAATTACTAAATCTATTGTTGACATAATCGCTACCAAATCGGCAATTTTACTGCCTCGCGCCATGTGGTCGAGTGCCGATAAATTGCTAAATCCGGGTGAACGAAATTTGAGTCGATAAGGAGACATGCCTCCTTCACTGATAATATACACTCCTAATTCTCCTCTTGGTGTTTCAACCCTTTGGTAATATTCGCCTTTGGGCAATTTGATTACTTTTCTCATTTTCTCACGATATAGGCCTTCCGGTATATTATCAATCAACTGTTCAATGATATGCATCGATTCCCACATTTCATCAATGCGTGCTTTATAGCGTGCAAAACAATCTCCTTCGGTATATAAAATCTCTTTAAAGTTCACTTTATTGTAGGCACTGTAAGCTTCCTGTTTTCTCACATCGTTTGAAAATCCGGATGCTCTTCCGGTAGGACCGGTAACGCCATAGGATATTGCATCTTCTTTAGATAGTTTTCCTACACCTACGGTTCTTTCTCTGAAAATAACGTTATCAGAAAGTAGCTGATCATATTCGGGTAATTTCTTTTTAAAATGTTTGAGAAAAGCTTTTACCTTCTTCTGAAAATCCGGATGAATATCAAACATCAGCCCACCGGGCATATTATAGTTCATAGTAAGGCGGGCGCCACAAGTTTCTTCAAAAATATCGGTAATCATTTCCCGGTCGCGAAAACCATATAAAAAGGTAGTAATGGCTCCCAAATCCATGCCCATAACTCCCCACCACAACTGATGAGAAGAAAGTCTTTGTAATTCAGCAATGATGGTCCTAATGGTTTTTATCCGCTCGTTAACTTCTATTTCAAGCGCATTTTCAACGGCCAGGCAAACCGCTTCATTATTAATATGAGAAGCAAGATAATCCATCCGGTCGGTGAGGTGAACAATTTGACCGTAAGAATCAAATTCACACATTTTTTCGATAGAACGGTGAATATAACCCAGATGAGGTTCCACTTTTTTTACAATTTCTCCATCAAGAGAAAGGAGCAATCGCAATACACCGTGGGTTGACGGATGCTGCGGCCCCATATTAATGAAGTATTCCTGAGATTTTAATCCTGCTTTTTTATCGGCCATCATTTCCACATTACCATATTTACATCATCCTGATAATCTTTTCTCAAGGGCCAGCCCACCCAATCATCGGGTAATAATAATCTGCGTAAATCCGGATGCCCCTGAAATTGGATACCGAAAAGGTCATAGGCTTCGCGTTCATGAAATTCAGCTGTTTTCCAGATATCAGCTACCGTATCAATGATTGCATTATTTCTATCATCAATCCGGGCTTTCACAACAATCGACTGTTTGCTTTGGGTTGAGCGAAAATGATAAACCACCCACATACAATCGGACCAGTCAACCCCACTAAGGCAATACAGAAAATCGAATGTTAATTTTTCATCATTGCGTAAGGTCAAAGCAAATGCTTTCCAATCGGAAGCCGGTATCATAAAAGTTGGGAATTGTGTTGGTTCATCCACGACTTCAATCGTGTTTCCCAGACTTTTGATATAAGCTGTCAACTCTTCCCTATTCATAGTCTTTCAGTTTATTTTCGGGATAACGTCTTGATTCATTTTTAATCTTTTTCTGCAATTCCATCAAACCAAAGAGCAGGGCTTCGGGACGAGGTGGACAACCGGGCACATAAACATCGACCGGAATAATATGATCGGCACCTTTAACCACAGAGTATGAATTATAGTAAAAAGGGCCTCCCGATATAGCACAAGCGCCCATGGCAATGACATATTTTGGATCAGCCATTTGATCATACAATCTCTTAAGAACAGGAGCCATTTTATTGACAATGGTTCCTGCAATCACAATCAAATCAGCTTGTCGCGGAGTTGCCCGGGCTACTTCGGTACCAAAGCGTGCCCAATCGTGTTTTGAAGAGCCGGTAGCCATCATTTCTATGGCACAACAACTAGTTCCAAAGGTAAGTGGCCATAAGGAATTGGCACGTGCCCAGTTCATAATGTTGTCGAGCGTGGTCACCGTTACGTTGGCTCCGCCTCCTTGTAAGATTTTACCCGGAAAATCTTTTAAATCCCCCGTTTTTTCTACTTCTATCATTCCCATTCAAGTGCATTTTTCTTCCAGGCATACAATAATCCGATACCGAGAATGACAAAAAATATAAGAATTTCGACAAAAGCTGTCATACCTACTTTTTTCATAGCTACTGCCCATGGAAAAATAAAGACTGTTTCTACATCGAATATGAGAAATAGTATAGCAAAGAGATAGTATCCTACTTTAAATTGTACCCAGGTTTTTCCAATCGTAGGAATACCACTTTCATAGGTTTCACGCTTTTGTTTGTTCTCTGATTTTGGCGATATCATATAGGCCATAATCATTCCACCGGCAACCATCAGGATTCCTGTCAGGAAAAAAAGCAGTATATAATCAGCGTTCATCGTCTTATTTTGTTAAATAAAATCGTGGGGCAAAATAAAGAATAAATCATTTTAAAAAGCATGATTCTTATCGCAAAAACTTGATTAAAAATCGACCGAACTTTTGTTTTACCCGTTTGGGGGTTTTACCGTTAAACCTTTTTGGGTATATTTTCTAAAGTATAAAGTAAATACTTCCAAAATTTCTGTACCGTTGCTATATCCACTTTTTCATCGGGTGAATGTGGGTTCCTGATGGTGGGTCCAAAAGAAATCATATCTATTCCTGAATAGTTTCTGCCGAGGATACCACATTCCAAACCGGCATGTATCGCCATTACTTTGGGGGGTTGATTAAACAAGTCCTGATATCCTTTTTGCATAACTTTCAGAATAGCGGAATCAGGATTGGGTTCCCATCCCGGATAAGACCCTTTTGATTCTACTTTGCAATTTCCAAATAAACTAAATACACTATTGATAATCCGGCTCAGGTCATTTTTGCGTGAATCAACCGATGAACGGGTAAGAAACATGATAGTCCCATTTCCATTTTCTACTAAAACACGGGCAAGATTTGTTGAGGTTTCTACCAAACCTTCCATATCCTGGCTCATGGCATAAAGACCATTGGGTGCTGCATCAATAGCCAGCATGAGTTTAACGGCAAGTTCAGCCGGCAGCATATTATCCGGCATTTCAGAATCGCTTACCGCAACACAAATGCCCGGATCGCTTGCATGAAATTCTTTTTTAAATATATCTTCCTGCTCTTTGGCATGTTGTATAAAAGCATCTTTGTTGTCCACAACAATCCAGGCAAATGATTCTCTCGGAATGGCATTGCGAAGACTGCCTCCATCTATTTTACAAATACCAATATTCATTGATGAAGAGGCTGTTAAGAGTATCCGGTTCATCAATTTGTTGGCATTGCCCCGATCTAATTGAATATCGCATCCTGAATGGCCTCCTTTTAATCCTTTCACGGTAACTTTTAAGGCTGTAAAATTATCAGGTACTTTAGCAGTCTGATAAGCAAATGTGACGGTATTATCAATACCTCCGGCACAGCCAATAAAAAGCTCGCCTTCGTCTTCCGAATCTAGATTTAATAAGATTTCACCTTCGAGCAGGCCGCCTTTAAGAGCAAATGCTCCGGTCATTCCGGTTTCTTCATCAATGGTAAAAAGACCTTCGATGGGGCCGTGTTTGATGCTATCGTCAGTAAAAACACTGAGGATGGTAGCTACACCAATTCCATTGTCACCGCCCAGGGTGGTGCCTTTGGCTGTTACCCAATCGCCATCAATATAGGATTGGATGCCATCGGTATCGAAATTAAAATCTACATCAGAATTCTTTTGGTGCACCATGTCAAGATGAGATTGTAGTATAACGCCTTTGCGATTTTCCATGCCAGGTGATGCCGGCTTCCGCAATATTACGTTGCCGACTTCATCGACATAGGTATAAAACCCATGATCTTCACCAAATTTCTTAATAAATGCTACAGCTTTCGATTCTTTTTTGGAACCACGCGGAATTTCATTCAGTTTTTCAAAATTTGTCCAAATGGCTTTGGGCTCAAGATTAGCTACTTCCTTATTCATGATTGTTCATTTTTATTTCAAAATAGACTGCAAAGGAACAATAAATTTTTATGGAAAAGCAATGATAATCGTCAAGATGTGATACCGGTTTAATCTTTGATTATCCGGCATTTTTCAAGAATGGCATCCTCATACATATCCAAATCTTCATCATATTCGGCTCCCGAGCGCACAATCCCTTTTATTTTCAGGTATTTACCGGTCAAGGCCGCTGTATCGACTTGCTCATGATTCAATAAAATACATTGAATCAAAACCGGTTGATGATCATCGGAAAGATATAATACCGGATTTCCTTTTTTGGTATAATCAACAGACTGCAGTTTGCCGCTGATGATAATCACTTTCGATTCTCCATTTGATTCCAGGTATTTTTGATTAAAAGCTTTTTTATCTTTCAGTGCAAAGCGGATAAAATCTGAAACATTCAGCTGTTCGAAAACATGGGCTGCCTGCACATCTAAATGCGGCATATTCCATACATTGTATGCGATGCCTGCCCCCAGCAGCATGCAAGAAAAAATGCTGATTATAATGTACCGGTATCTATTCATATTCTGCTTCTACACGGATGTCCAATAACTGCGAAATACTTTTTGTTTTACCCTTTATGCCATATTCAAAGCGGTCGAGCGAGAAAGTTGCAATTGCTTTAATGTGCCCTTGTTCTATGATGATACTACCCGGTGTTTCTACTTGATTGCTAATTCCTTTTATCGTCAATACACCCGAAACCATGACCGGATAGCTACCCGCTTTTGTAAAATCAACAGCTTCGATATTAGTGATTTTTCCAACAAATTTAGCTTTTGGATATTCGGCCGAATTCATGACATTAGCTTTATTAAAATCGCGCTGCATCAAAGCATTTTTAAATTCAAAGCTTTGAATGGCTACTGAAAAAATCAATTCTCCTGATGATCTATCAAGCTTGCTGATAACGCTATAATTCTCTGCATATATGCCACCTTTATCAGAATGAAATTTGATATAGGCTGTTTTGTCAATTAAAGCATCTTGTGCAAAGGCCTCTATACCCGTAATAAAAATGGTGAGGAGGAGCATTAGTGAATATCTTTTCAAAGCCGATAGTTTTAATAGTCTATTTATTCTTTTACCAATTCAAGCTCGGCAGTAAAATCCATAGTTTTTCCTATTAACAGATTTCCCGATTCTAATGGGGCATTATATTCAACACCAAAGTCATAGCGGTTGATGATCCCCGTTACCAGTAATCCTGCTTTCACATTTTTATAGAAATCGGTTTCTTGCCCCAGATAAACTACATGAAGGGTAACAGCCTTTGTCACACCATGCATCGTCAGGTTGCCTGTGACATCATATTCATTCTCTGCAGTTTTTGCTACAGAGCTACTCACGTAATGTATGCTCGGAAATTGTTCTACATCCAATATGTCAGGGCTTTTGATGTGTTCATCGCGCTGTGCTACATCAGTTGTGACACTTGTAGCGTCTAAAGTAAAATCAACAGACATATCAGAAAAATCATCCGCTGCACCGGTTATTTCTCCTTCAAAGTTTTGAAAGCGGCCATTTACAAATGAAATACCCATGTGCTTAATTTTAAAATTCACACTGCTATGGGCTTTATCGGGCATCCAGGTGTTTTGAGCATTCGAAGCACTGATTACCAACATTAATACTATAAATATTGAGCTTAATTTTTTCATATATTTTTTGTTTTTTGAAATTTTAAAAAATGAAATGAACCCCGCAAACAGGCGGCAGTCCATAAAACGAAGAGCAAGGCAATCTGATAAGCAAACGGTTCACCCAGTTTAATATGATGGTATATAGCTAGTATAAGCAGCAAAGTAAATCCGGCAAGTCCAATATTTTTTAAAGCCGGAATCAACCAAAAAAATATCATCAACAAGGAAACTAAGGCAAGCGGCTGTGTCCAATCAGCTAAAGCCAGCACTTTGTATTCAGCAACCGGGCCGCTATTCGTTAACTGCATAAGCGCACTGGATGCCACTACCACCGCAAACAACAGGCTTAAAAACCATGCAGCGCTCTGCTTTCTGAGTAAAAAGTGTTTCTTCATTTGATTTCGAAAAATCTAATATTCAGCTATTGTTTTCAAAGCCTCAGCGGCATGTTTATTAAAATTCAATTGCGAATTAAAAATATGCCTGATAGTTCCCTTTGGGTCAATGATGTAGGTGACACGCCCCGGAAGCAATCCCAGCGATTTCGAAACGCCATATTGTTTCCGGATATGAGCTTTTTCATCACTCAGCAATTGGAAAGGCAAATGATGTTTTTCGGTAAAAGATTTATGCGATTTCACATCATCTGAACTAATACCAATCACTTCAGCACCCGAATCGGTAAAATCTTCATAACTATCCCGGAAAGAACAAGCTTCACGCGTACAACCGTAGGTGTTGTCCTTGGGATAAAAATATAGCACTACCCATTTTTTATCCCTGTAATCAGACAAGTTTACCTGTTCAGCATCCTGATTAAGAAGTGTGAAATCAATTGCTTTATCTCCAATTTGTAAGGCCATTTTCTGCTGTTTATTTTAAACACAATTATTTATTTTCTGTCTTTCAATTTAATTAAAGAGCAAGCCGTCCGTAAGCTACAAACCCGGCCAATACAAGCAACATCATGTTCATCATCAACATTTTGTTTTCTTTTCGTTTTATATGGGTGGCCATAGCGCCAAGCATTACTACTACGAGGCCGATAGCTGCAATAGGGGTAAGTATCGGTACTACATTTAAAGCCATTGGAAGTATCAATCCGGTAACCGCCAATATTTCTACCATGCCAATCATATTAATTTGCCTCTGACTAAAATCTTCTACCCAGCCCATTTTCTTTGACATTTCTTCTTTAGATTTTCTAATTTTCATCATACCAACCATTAAAAACATAGCGGCTAACATTCCTTGTGCAATCCATAATATCGTATTCATAATATTTGTTTATTTTGTATTATATAAATATTGTTCAATCAATTTATTTAAAAGAGCATTTAGAGTTATCGCATCATCGACACTCATTTTTTCAGCTATCTTAGCTTCAAATTTTTTCATCTCCGGATCAAACTGTTTTAATAGTTTCAATCCTTTCGAGCTTATGTTTACCTCAACCTTTCTTCTGTTTCCGGGACAGGTTCTGGTAGCTACAAGCCCTTTGTTTTTCAGTTTAACTATCAACCTGGTTGTGTTACTCGAAGCCTGAATCATGCGTTCCCTTATTTGAAACAGATTTAACGATTCTTTTCCGGCTCCTCTTAATATCCGCAACACATTGTATTGCGGCTCACTCAAACCATAATCTTTTAAAACGAGAGAAAGATCGCTTAATAAAAGATTCGCCAATTTTACGGTATTCACTATAGCCTGTTTGACAGTTTGATGTTTATCCAAATCTTTATTTGCTTATTATCATTAAACAACTAATGTACCTACAACTGTTGTAAGTACATTAAAAGTTCCCTGATGGAAAAAAATTTTTAATCTGTAGTGCTTTCGCTTGTCGATTTTAGATAAATATCGTGCTGAGGGAAAGGGATTATTATATTATTTTCTTCAAACTGATGCACAATCTTTATTCGAATTTCACTTTTAGTTTGTTCTATTCTGAATAGATTTTGGCTCCAAAAGAGTAATTCAAAATCGAGGCTTGACTGACCAAAATGGATTAAACGGGTAATAGGTAATTTTCCGCTAAAACAAAAGGCATGTTCTTTAGCAGCTTGAATCAGTATGGCAGAAACAGTATCGACCGGAGAGCCATAAGCAACGCCCACAAATATGGAAAAGCGAGCCAAATGGTCGTTTCGGGTCCAATTGATCACGTTATTATTCACAATTTTTGAATTGGGAATGATAATGTCTTTGTCCTCCCGGCTTTCGCCCACTGAAGTTCTCATACCGATTTGTCTGACTTTTACAATGGTTCCATCTACTTCAATGATATCTTCAACACGAATAGTACCTTCGAGTAAAAGAATCAGTCCTGAGAAAAAGTCGTTAAACGTTTGTTGAACCCCCAGACCTACACCAACGAGTAAAGCGGCAGAACCGGCTAATAAAATAGTTACTTTAATACCAATTGTTTCTAGGGTACTGGAGATGGCAATAATCCAAATGATATAACTGATGATTTGATAAATAGCATAGCGGCTTCCCTTGTTAATTCCTCTTTTCTTCCAGGCTCTGTTAAGGAATTTTTTTATAATAAAAAGCAACATCCGGGTACCTGCAAGAATGAGTATAATGAGCATTACATCGCCCAGGGTAAGGATATAGTTAGCGGTTCTGATAATTACCCATTGCAATGCTTGTTCAATCATAATTACAAATAAAATATTGGATAAGTCGATAAAGATAAATTATCTACTTTAATTTTTGCACAATTAATATACGGAATGGCCACAGAGGGAAGCCAATTTTTTTATTGAGGCGTATAGTTGCTGTTGTTTTTTTCAAAGCGGGTAATACTTCAACGGCCCGGCAGCCTAAGCTCAATGCAGGAAAGAGCCAGATAAGCCGTTCAACTTTCCGGGCAATCCATTTCATGAGTTTATTATCCGGTACGGTTGAATGGGCAATACCAAGCAAAGCACCGGGTTTCAACACACGCAGCATTTCCAAAGTAGCTTTTCCCGGATCCTGAAGTGGGCAGGTGCTATAGCTTGACAAGACCACATCAAAATGATTATCTTCAAAAGGGAGTTCATACATATCGCCCTCTATAAATTCGATATTATCAAAAGAAGCTTCTTTTGCTTTTTTTTTCGCAACATCGAGCATATATGTGCTTAAATCGAGCAAAACGACCTTACCATTATTTCCAACAACATGGGCAGCCATCAGGGCACTAGTGCCTGTACCGCCACCGGCATCGAGCACAATATCGCCAGGTTTTACGGTTTTTTCGACAATCATCTCCCTGCCTTTTTGGTCGGAGCCTATCGTAACTGTGCGATGATAAAAATCGTAGTGTTTTGCTTTTTTCCGATAGGTTTTTAACAAAGTATGATGGTCAAGTGCTTTGAGCATAATATCAAAGATAAGAAAATATTCATTCTTGTATATTGTTGAATAAACTGTTGAAAGAAGCTACATTACTGCTTCATATCGGCATAAAAAAAAAGCGGCTAAGCCGCTTTTCAGGTATTGGTATTTAGGATTATAATTGTATATTTTCGAATAAAATGGCGGTTCCCTGACCTCCACCAATGCAAGCGGTGGCAATACCATACTTTGCTTTCCGCCTGATCAACTCTCGGCTGATGGTGAGTGAAAGCCTCGAACCGGTTGCAGCCAGTGGATGGCCAAAAGCAATGGCGCCACCATTTACATTGAGTTTACTTCTGTCAATGCCCAATTCGATTTCGCAAGCAATGGTTTGTGCAGCAAAAGCTTCGTTTATTTCTATCAAATCAATATCATTGATTTTCATTCCGGTCATTTCCAGTAAAATTTCGATAGCGGGAACCGGACCGATACCCATATATTTTGGGTCAACCCCTGCCGATGACGAAGCCACTATGCGGGTTAGTGGTTTCAGATTATGTTCTTTTACGTAATCGGAAGAGCCAATAATAACTGCTCCTGCCCCATCCACAATGCCGCTTGAATTGCCGGCAGTCTGCACACCTTCTTTCTCAAAAGTAGGTGCCAGTTTAGCCAGGCTTTCCATAGTGGAAGGCCTGATATTTTCATCTTTTACAAAGTTTTCCACTTTACGAGGCATACGCATTTTGCGGGCTTTTAATCCTTCTGCTTCAAAAACCATTGAATTCATTGGTTCTATTTCTCCCTTCAGCCAGCCTTGTTTTGTTGCTTCGATTGCTCTGTTTTGTGATAGCAAAGCATATTCGTCAACTTGTTCGCGAGTGATATGGTGTTTGCGGGCAAGATTTTCAGCAGTACGACCCATGGGGTAGCCGGCAGCCGTATCATCAAGTGCTTCCCAAAGCATATCATTAAATTGAAGTCTTCCCAGTGGATAGCCCATTCTGTTGCCAAAGGAAACGGTCGGAGCAAGCGACATATTTTCAGTGCCACAGCATAGAGCCGATTCGGCTTTGCCTAAATGAATTTGTTCGGTACCCGAGATAATCGTTTCGAAACCACTGGCACAAATTCGTTGTACCATTAAAGCCGGTGCACCAATTTTTAATCCGGCATACAAGGCTACATGCCTTCCTAAGAAATAGGCATCAGTAGAAGCCTGGCCGATATTGGCAATAAAAGCTTGATCGATACTTTGCGGATCAACACCGGCTTTTTTTAATGCAGCCCGGGAAGCAAAAATACCCAGATCGGTTGGAGTAATGCGTCCCAGTGTTCCACAAAACCGCCCAAAAGCTGTACGCATGCCATTGATTAAAAAAACATCTTGATCATAAACAATTCCGATTCCTTTATCTCTGTTGTGATATGCTTTCATAATACGTTTACTTTGGTTTGAATTGAATGGCTAAATAAGCTATAATATCAAGTGTGGCAAATGACTTTTCTCACCTGTCTTGGCATGATTTCAAGGCATTGAGGACTTTCAGGCTGGCTTCGTGATGCCAGGTTGAGAAGCGGAGTCCTTTCGGATGTCCGAAAGGAGTGATATCTCGGGCAATAATTCCCTGGTCGAGCAAATGCAATCGCAATGCTTCTTTCTCATCGGCTGTTTCAAAATACAGATAAAGAAAATTGCTTTGAGAATGGAGTACATGGTATCCGAGTTGGCTAATTTCCCGGAAAAGATAACCCCTTTCTTCTGCATTGATACGGGCACATTTTTTTACATATTCTTGATCGTTGATAGCTGCTAAAGCCGCAATGCCCGATAATTCGGAAATAGCAAACGGCAAACGGTGAGCATTGATTAGTTGTGCCAATTCTTCACGGGCAACTGCATAACCCAAACGGAATGCTGCTAAGGCATAAATTTTTGAGAAGGTGCGTAAAATAATAAGATTCGGATAGTTTTTGAATAGTTTATTACTATCCGGATAATCGGGATTGGTCACGTATTCGGCATAAGCTTCATCGAGGACAACATATACATTTTCAGGTACGCTATCCATAAAATTTTCAATCGCATCATGACTAATCATAGTGCCTGTAGGGTTGTTGGGATTGGCCAAAATGATAAGTTTTGTTTTATCATCAATAGCTTCAAGTATAGCCTCCGGATTCCATTGAAAATTAATGGTAGGAATAATTTTATGGACTCTGTTATGAAATTCGGATAAGAGCCGGTAAGCAACAAAACTACCTTGGGGGAAAATCAAATTTTCATCTGCTCCACAAAATGTCCAAATCATAATATCAATCAATTGCACCGAGCCGGCACCAAAAACAATTTGACGGGTATCAACATGATGCAAAGCGGAAACTTGTTGGTACAAAGCATCAGGCAAGGCTCCCGGATACAGATTATAATTACCTGCATTTTGCCTGATGGCATCCAGTACTTTAGGACTGGGTCCAAAAAGGTTTTCATTAGAACGTAAACGAAAGCTCAAGGTTTGATTGGCCACACTATTCATCATTTTCCATCTTTATTGGTAAATCAATCATTTATTATCACTCAAAAATACTTCTGCTTATATTTTTTAATACTTCCATTCTGTACCAGGCACTGGCCCTGATATCAGAAATTGGGTTAGCATACTCAGCTATCAGTTCTGTAAAGGTATCGATATCACCGGGTGAAAGATTATTTATTTTTTTCCCTTTAAGAAACTGACTTGCTTTTTCCGGAAATGGAATAAGCGGAGCGGCCGAACCCAGGGCCAAACCGGCATTGCTTATCACCTCTTCATCATTCATTTGTATATGATAAGCCAAAGAGACCACTGAACATTCCATGGAACGTCTGGTGCCTACTTTGACAAAAGCCGAATGCCAATATTTCTCCTGATTTTCAGGAATAAAAATCCCCTGAAACACTTCGTTGCTTCGCAAATCGGTCTGACGTACCCCTTTAAAAAAGTTCTTTATCGGTATTGTTCTTAAATCACCCTGAGCAGATAAGATATGACATTGGGCTTGCAAGGCTACCAATGCGCAAGATACATCACCAGCCGGAGAGGCGGTACACAGATTGCCTCCTACCGTAGCCACTTCCCTGATTTGTGAACTGGCCAGGCTTTGGGCTGCTTGTTGCAAGACCGGAAAATCGGATTTTAGTTCATCGCTATCGGCAATGCGTGCAATTTTGGTAAGTGCGCCTATATAAAAGCCTTGCCCTTGTTTCCGGATTCCTACAAAATCAGGATCTTGCATTTGTGCCAAATTCAAAACCCGTTCTTCCTGATCCGGATTTTGTTTAAAATCCATCAATAAATCAGTGTATCCGGCTCCAAAATGAAAGGATTTTCCAGATAAGCGATTTAAATTTTCCAATAAATCAGCTTTTGATTTGGGGCTGTATATTTCCGTAATCATGCTATATAAATTTTTCAGCTTTCTCAGATAGTTTATTTAATTTCTTATTCCATGCTTTCAATACTTTTTCCGGGTTTAGCGGTAAACTGAGTACTTCTATATCCAGTGCATCGCATACCGCATTGGCTATGGCTGCCGCTGTGGGTATCAGGGGAGCCTCGCCTACTCCTTTGGCACCATAAGGTCCCTGCGGATCATTTGTTTCAACCGGATAGAAATGAATATTGGGTATGTCGCTGGCCGTTGGCAATTTATACTCATGGAAATTCGGATTTTTAACCAGGCCATTTTCAAGCTTCAATTCTTCGGTAATGGCATATCCCATACCCATCACTACACCACCTTCAATTTGTCCGTCCAGTCCCAGTGGATTCAACACTTTCCCTACATCCTGAGCCACATATACATCCAGCACTCTGATATTGCCGGTATAGGTATCCACTTCTACTTCGATGGCTTGTGCCGCAAAAGCATAGGTACCTGATACATTTCCTTTAAATCCTTTATCCTGAAATTTGCTGCTCGGTTCATAAAAATAAGATGCAATGCAAAGCTCATTGGGAGCTTTAAAATGCATCTCACGAACCACTTTATCCAGTTTATAAAATTCACCTGATGATTTTGAAGTAATCAGCCCATTTTCAAATATCAAGTCATCTGTTGTTGTTTTTAAACGGTCTGCAGCCTTTTTACTTAGTTTTTCTTTCAGTATGGCGGCAGCACCAAGCAGCGAATTGCCGGCTACAAAACTGGTACGCGATGCATGAACACCCACATCCCAGGGTTTTACATCCGTATCGGTATTAATCACTTTTATGCGGTCAAGGGAAATGCCCAATTCTTCGGAAGCCATCATGGCAAGCACAGTTTCCGAACCTTGTCCGATTTCATTAGATCCGGTAATGATGGTTAAATAACCAAATGGATCAATTTTTAATGTAGTACCACAACCATCAGATGGATATATTTTAGCCCCGCCACCAACATGAAGCATGGATGCCAAACCGATTCCTTTGCGATAACGACCGCTTTTATCTTTTTTGATTTTTTCTTTATAATGACTTTCCCTGATAACGGTATCGAGCGATTCGGGAAGTCCGCAGGTTGAATAAACCAAACCTTGTCCGGTAATATCACCTTGTTGATTACAATTTATTTTTCTGATGGTATCTTTATCCATTCCCATTTGTTCGGCCAATAAGTCGATACAACGCTCAATGGCAAAAGTAGCCTGAGGATTTCCGTAGCCTCTGAACGAACCGGCATAAGGATTATTGGTATAAATACCTTGTGCATCAAAGCAACAAGCATTTACCCTGTAGAGTGATGAGAACGATTGCATACTGACAAAAGGAGTTGTAGCACCCCAGGATGTGTATGCTCCATTGTCCATATACTCGGTCACTTTTCGATAGGTAAAATGGCCTTCTTTATCACAGCCCATTTCCAAATCAATAATCATAGCCTGCCGGGTAGGAGAAGCTATAAATTCTTCTTCCCTGTCGTAAATCAGCTGAACAGGTCTGCCGGATTTCATGGCCAACAGACAGCAGATTGGCTCAAAAGGCAACATATCGAGTTTGCTGCCAAACCCACCACCAATGGTGGGTTGAATAATTCTGATTCTCGAAGGATCCATTTTAAGGCAATGAGCTAAATCTCTCTGATATAAAAAAGGAACCTGTGTAGAGCTGTATAAAGTGAGTTTCTGTTCTGATGGTGACCAATCGGCCGTGATATTGCTTGTACCCAGGCAACAATGAGTAACCCTCGGCAAAGAAAACCTGCGTTTTACCCGGTAAGAGCTCTTTTCCTTTTCGCTTTGCCAATCGCCATGCTCATAATGAAAGGTTTCAGCCAGGTTTTTATTCGGGAAATCCTGGGTTTTAAATTTGTTTATTAATGGTGCTTCTTCTTTTAGTGCATCAAAAGGATCAAAAACTCCTGTTCTGACTTCATAATCCACCTCAATGAGTCGGAGAGCTTTT
>JAJRWN010000088.1 GCA_024276745.1 Bacteroidota bacterium | reverse complement strand
TTGTTTAACAATTATTTTGGAAGTGGCTTATCCTCCATATTCTTCCAGGAAATACGGGAAGCACGCGCTTTAGCCTATTCGGCATACTCGGCTTATACCACACCCAAAGAACCGGGTTTGCATCATTATATGTATGCTTATGTCGGCACTCAAAACAATAAGCTCAAAGATGCGGTAACAGCTGTGCAGGAACTATTGAATAATATGCCTCAATCTGACCAGCAATTTAATGCCGCCCGCGAATCGGTATTGAAAAAAATTGAGAGTAACCGGATTACTAAAGAAGATATCTTTTGGAATTTTCTTGATGCACAGAAACTTGGTATCGACTACGACATCAGAAAAGATATTTATCAAGTTGCCCAACATGCCGATATGCAAGGCATGCAGGATTTCTTCGATAAACATATTGCCGGTAAAAAATATTTCTATTGTGTCATTGGCAACAAAGATTTGATGGATATGGATTTTCTAAAATCATTAGGCAATTATCAGGAACTCAGTCTAGAAGAATTGTTTAACTATTAGCATAGCCTAAATAGTAAGTCTTTGATATCGGACTAATTCCATAAAAAAAGTGAGCGTATGTCTTTTATTGCCTAAAAAGACCTTACAAGCTAAAACTGAATATTACAATGACAAAGTAACCTGATGTCATCAAAAAGAGAGCTTTGTATAATTCATTTGCCGGAATATATAACCTGCTGCTACATCTATTGCTGCTAATTTTTTAATCTACTTTTAAGATTAGAATTAATTAGTGGCATGCTCCCGCCTGCACCATAAAGAAAATGTTTTTCATAAAATATTAAACCCGGTATAATTGCTCATAAAGCATACTTGAAACTTAATTTTTGCAAAATAAAAATTACATTTGTACAAGACAGAAAGCTGCGTTTCGCAGCCGTTTTATTTATTATAAATCGATAATCTGATATAGATATGGAAAAAAGAAAATTTATTGGATTAATCCGTTTTTGCATGCTAATGTTTGTTTTTATCAGCTATGAAGCACAGGCGCAAATAAACTTGACAGGAACGATTACAGACTTAAAAAGTGGTGAAACACTCATAGGTGCCAATATTGTGTATCGCGGAACCATAACCGGAACATCTACCGATGTAAATGGAAAATTCACCCTTGACGTGCCTAGCGACACAGGATCCCTGGTATTTTCATTTATTGGATACAAGGCCCAAACCGTAGCCATTGGAAATACCCGGACATTCAAAATATCATTAGCCCCGGGCGATATGCTCGATGAAGTAATCGTTGTAGGTTATGGAACTACTCAAGTAAAAGACCTTACCGGATCGGTTAGCTCCGTATCTTCAAAAGATTTTACCATAGGAAATATTGGAACCCCCGAACAACTGGTTGCCGGTAAAATAGCAGGCGTAAACATTACCTCAAACAGTGGTGCACCGGGTTCGGGAAGCCGCATCAGAATAAGAGGAGGAAGCTCACTAAATGCCAGCAATGATCCATTGATCGTGATTGACGGAGTACCGGTTGATAATAACGGGATAGCCGGTTCTGCCAATGCACTGAATATGATAAACACAGAAGAAATTGAAAATATCACCGTTTTGAAAGATGCTTCGGCAGCCGCTATTTACGGTTCAAGGGCTGCCAATGGTGTTATTCTTATCACCACAAAAAAAGGAGTAGCCGGTAATCGTCTGCAAATCAATTACAGCAACGTAACATCCATATCTCAAAACACCCGCTATGTTGACGTACTTACAGCAGACGAATTAAGAACCTTAGTTAACGATACGGGTTCTCATAAACAAATTGCTTTGCTCGACACGCTTAACAGTACCGATTGGCAAAGCCAGATTTACCGTATGGGAATCAGTTCTCAAAACAACCTGACCCTTGCCGGAGGAATTAAAGGATTGCCATATCGGCTGAATATGGAATATTTCAAAAACCAGGGTGTACTCAAACGATCTCAACTAAACCGTTACGGTTTGAACCTGAACTTATCGCCATCTTTGCTGCACGATCAGATTAAAATAGATGCTAATGCAAAACTAACCCATACAAAAAACTTTTTTGCCGATCAGGGAGCTATAGGAGCAGCCGTTACTTTCGATCCTACAAAACCGGTTTATTCCGATTCGGCAAATCTTTATGGAGGATACTTTGAATGGGTAGTGCCCTCATCGGGAAAACCCAATGTACTGGCACCTAAAAACCCGCTTGGCTTAATCATGCAAAAAGATGATATCAGCCAGGTAAACCGTTTTATCGGAAACTCAAAAATTGATTATGCATTACCATTTCTCGATGGTTTGCACGCTATTTTAAATTTAGGGATGGATTATTCATCAAGTAATGGATATGTAAAAATTCCTGAGACTGCTGCATCAGCATTTTACAGAAATGGTGTTGATAATGTGTATAGCCAAACAAAGACTAATCGTTTGCTGGAATTTTATGGTAATTATAAAAAAGATATAAAAAGTATCGATAGCAAGCTCGATCTTACAGGTGGATACTCATACCAAAACTGGTTGACCAAAAGTCCTGCAGAACCTGATATGAATGCGCTGGGCGATACCATTTCGCCTCCCGGTATTCCGTTTGAAACCGAAAACACATTAATATCATTTTATGGAAGAATAAACTATTCGATAAAAGGAAAATATTTATTAACCGCCACTTTGCGCGATGACGGTTCGTCACGTTTTAGTCCAAGCACCCGTTGGGGTTTATTCCCTTCGGTAGCCGCAGCATGGTATGTCAGCGATGAACCGTTTATGCAAAACACACACATGTATTTAAAACTACGTGCCGGATATGGCGTAACGGGTCAACAGGATATTGGAAATGATTATCCTTATATACATAATTACAGCCCGGGAACCGAAACAGCACAATATCAATTTGGTGATAAATTTTATACGGTTTTGCGACCCGATGGCTACGATAGTGAAATTAAATGGGAACAAACAGCCAGTACCAATATTGGCCTCGACCTTGGATTTATGAACAATAGAATAAGTGCCACTTTAGATTATTATCGCAAATTGACCAGCGATTTATTGGCTATCGTACCGGTGCCGGCCGGCACAAACTTTACAAACCGGATTTTTACCAATGTCGGAAGTCTTCAAAATACCGGCTTCGAAGCTACTGTAAGTGCCGTGATTATCGACAATGCATCTACCAGACTGGAGATTGGTGCTAATGCATCTTTTAATAACAATATGATTACCAAGCTTACCAAAACGCAAAACCCAAACGATCCCGGCATACTGATTGGTGGCATACCGGGAGGAATTGGCAATACGGTACAAATACATGCAGTAGGCTTTCCGGCATATTCCTATCTGGTTTATAAACAAATATATGATGAAAATGGAATGCCTATTGAAGGAGCTTATGAAGATTTAAATGGTGACAGTACCATTACACCGGGACGTGCCGATTTGGGTCTGGGCGATCAATATATTTTTAATGGAAGTCCTGAACCAAAAGTATTTGCAGGTCTTTTTGGTAATTTGAATTACAAAAAATGGTCTTTTGGATTTTCGATGCGCAGCGAATTTGGTGCTTATCTGTATAATGGAGTTGCTGCTCAACGTGGCTATTACAGAGCCGTTGAAGGTTCAAAAAATTATTTAAATAATTTAACCCATTCTTATTATCAATCGAAATTTTATAAAGGAAATATTACCCAGTTTTTATCTGATTTCTATCTGGAAAAAGCAAATTTTCTTAGATTGGATTATTTAAGTGTAGGATATAATTTTCCAAGTATTCTTAATAAATTTTCTTTAAAAGTTAGTGCCGTAGTGCAAAATGCATTTGTCATTTCAAACTATAGCGGTATTGACCCCGAAGTGGTAGGCGGTATAGATAATAACATTTATCCGCGTCCAAGAATTTATTCACTCAATCTCAACATCACCCTTTAAAACCGGAAAAAAAATGAAACGTTATACTTTTTATAGCATTGCTTTATTAATAAGCTTAAGTTTTAGCTTCTCCTCTTGTTTTCAGGATTTAAACCTGGCACCAAAATATGGAATTAATGCAGGTACGGTATATGCCGATCCGGCCAACTATATCAATGTACTGGCCAAGCTTTATGCAGGCCTTTCGATGACCGGAAACAACGGCCCTGCCGGTGATGCCGATATCAGTGGAATTGACGAAGGCTTTTCTTCCTATGTCCGGGTACTTTGGAATTTGCAGGAAGACCCTACCGATGAAGCAGTTGTAGGCTGGAACGATCCCGGATTGCCCGAACTCAATACCATGACATGGGTAGCCACCAATTCATGGTCAACTGCCATGTATTACCGGATATTCTTTCAAATTGCATTGTGCAATGAATTTATCAGACAATCGGATCCGGCTAAATTGCTTGATCGAAATTTTGCTCAATCCGATATTGACCGGATTACTACTTATGTTTATGAAGCACGTTTTTTAAGAGCGCTGAGTTATTATCATGCCATGGACCTTTATGCTTCGGTTCCTTTTGTAACAGAAGCCGATCCAGTAGGCGCTTACTTTCCACAGCAAATATCAAGAACAGACTTGTTTTCCTACATCGAAAGCGAACTGCTCGATATCCAGGATAAACTCATGGATCCGGTTGCCGGTTTTGATCCTAACGTGTATGGAAGAGCCAGTAAAGCTGCTGCCTGGACGCTTTTGGCAAAACTATATCTGAATGCCGAAGTATATACCGGAACAGCCCGGTGGAACGATTGTATTACTTATTGCGATAAAGTTATTAATCAAGGAGGATATACACTCGATACCAATTATTCCGAACTCTTTATTGCCGATAATCATTTGTCCAATGAAATTATTTTCCCGGTTACTTATGATGGCAGCAAATCTCAAACATGGGGTGGAACTACTTTTCTTACCCATGCACCGGTAGGCGGCAAAATGAATGCTGCTGATTTTGGCATCAACGGTGGCTGGGCAGGCTACCGGGCTACCAAAGCTTTGGTACAAGTATTTCCAGATACCAATTCAGACCGATATTTGTTCTTTAAAGATGGTCAAAATCTGGAAATTACCGATATCGGTACTTTTAAAGACGGCTATGCCGTAGCAAAATGGAAAAATATTGACCGCAACGGAGTACCCGGAGTTGACCCGGTAGGAAACTTTGTTGATATAGATTACCCGATGTTTCGACTGGCTGATGTTTATTTGATGTATGCCGAGGCCGCTGTCAGAAGTGGTGGAAATACTACTCAGGGACTTCAGTATATCAACCTCTTACATCAAAGAGCTCATACAGCTACCGTATCATCTTATGATGTCGATTATGTACTGGATGAAAGAGCAAGAGAATTATTCTGGGAAGCTTGCAGACGTACTGATTTGATTCGCTATGGAAAATATACCGGTTCAAGCTATTTGTGGCCATGGAAAGGTGATGTATTGGATGGAACATCTGTTCCGGATTTTAGAAGAATTTATCCACTGCCTGAAGCTGATGTTGTTGCCAATACCAATTTAACACAAAACCCGGGCTATTGAGTAAGTAAATATTTATGAAACTTCAACATCCGTTGATTATAAATGTGAATCCTGTACAAATCTTTATCGTACATTGTTTTGTTTAAAATCATCACGATCTTATTTCAACAATGAGTAATTTCAAAACAGTTGTGATTGGAGCATCGCCTAATCCGGCACGATATTCATACAAAGCTGTTAGCAAATTAAAAGAACATGGTTATCCGGTTGCAGCAGTAGGTATCAGGGAAGGAAATATTTCGGGTATTAATATCGAAACAGGACAGCCTGAAATTACTGATGTACATACTGTTAGTCTTTATTTAAGCCCTGATAAACAGGCGGGTATAATGGCTTATCTTTTATCGCTCAATCCGGAAAGAATTATTTTTAATCCAGGAACCGAAAATGAAGCCATGGAATCTTACATACGTGAAAAAGGCATTAATGCGGTAGAAAATTGTACCCTTGTTTTATTGGCTACCGGACAGTATGAGTCATTATGAATCAATAATTAGCTTTTTGTAACTCCTGATACCTGTAACAGTTTATGGTATGATCATTTACCATGCCCGTAGCTTGCATCATGGCATAACATATTGTGCTGCCGGTAAAAGCAAATCCTTTTTGCTTCAAAGCTTTACTCATCCGGTTTGATCCTGCTGTATTTACAGGAATTTCAGACTCGTTTTTCCAGTGATTTTGTATCGTCTTATAATCTGTAAATTGCCAAATATACCGATCAAAACTCCCTTCATGCTGCTGAATGTCTAAAAAGATTTGTGCATTCTTTATAGTGGCCATAATTTTCTGACGGTTGCGGATAATATCTGCATTCTTCATCAATTCATTTATTTTGGCACTTTGGTATTTGGCAATTAGAGCAGGATTAAACTAATCGAAAGCCTAGCGAAAATATTCCCTTTTTTTCAAAATGGTCAACCAGCTCAAACCCGCCTGAAAAGCATCGAGCAATAAAGCCTCAAACAACTTGTGGTCATCGTGCCGGGGCAAGCCCCACTCCAGATTATGGTATTAGGTCATTAGGGGATGCTTGCTTGCCCAATGACAAACAGGACGATGTGCCAATGAAGGTTCTTTCATAAACGCTGTATCTACTTGATAGCTGCCAATTTATAGCTTCTTTTTCAATACAAAAAGCATATATCGTTTTTCTTTTAGGAATAATTCAGGATCAACAGAAGCCATTTCCCGGTCAATCTTTGCATTGATTGA